>JAKAIL010000056.1 GCA_021825235.1 Bacteroidota bacterium
TGACATTTGCGACCGGCCCGCTGACGGAGCAGGATATTCCTAATGCGCTCGGCATTCCATTTCAGGTTTATGCGTTGGCCGGCGATAGCGCGGAGGCCTCGATGCAAATGCGCGCGCGGGTTGCGCCGGTGCTGGCGTTTTACGATTCGCTTTTCGCGCCGTACCCCTTCGAAAAAGTGGGTTATGTGGTAACTCCGATTGGTTCCATGGAGCACCAGACGATGATCTCGCTCGATGTCCATGCGCTGGTCGGCGATTCCGCTTCCATGGCCGCCGACACCACCGGCATCGGTACCGTGGCGATTCACGAGCTTTCGCACCAATGGTGGGGCGATCGCGTAACCTGCAAGACCTTCGACGATGCCTGGCTGAACGAAGGTTTCGCGCAGTATTGCGAGTCGCTGGTGCTGGAACGATTATTCGGACGCGAAAAGTATATTTCGCGCCAGCATATCAATATCGCCTCGGCCAAAGCCAACGCCTATTACCCTCTGTTTGGAGCCGCGACCGCCGATAATCATTCGAACAATTATCCACCCGTAATCTATGTGAAAGGCGCTTCGGTACTCGGCATGCTCCGCCAATACCTGGGCGATTCGCTTTTCTTTGCCGCGATCCGCTACTATGGCAATACCCATGCCTACGGTACGGTAACGAGTTATGATCTCTGGAACGATTTCGATACCGTGACCGGACAAGACCTCGGGTGGTTCTTCAAACCGTGGGTATTTGGGACCGGCTATCCGAAAGATACGATTGTGTGGTCGAAGACCGCGAACGGAGCGAGCATTGCATTTCATCAGGTGAAGAACAATGCAACCACGCCCTATTTCCGAATGCCGATTCCAGTGGAAGCAAGAACGAATACCGGAATTACAAAGACCGTGACCGTTTGGATGGACTCAGTCTATCAAAGTTCCGCAACCGCAACGTTCGGCTTTACGCCGGACACGCTCATTTTCGATCCGGATGGGCTGCTCATGATGCGAATCGTAAAAGTTACGCAAGTGGCTGCGAGCGTATCCCCAGAAGAGGGGAGCGGCAATGGGCTTCGCCTCCGCGCGTTCCCAAATCCGGATTCGCAGAACATGCTAAAAGTCACGCTGGATGCTTCACGCCCGGTAGCGGATGTTGTAGTGACACTAAGCGACGAAAAGGGACAGATACTTCGGTCTGTGACGGAGCACGAAGTCGCGGGTCATTTTGCGCTGGGCCTCTCGCTGGCCGGACTCTCGGACGGTAACTATATCCTCTCGGCCAGCGCCGGTTCGCAAAAAGCCACGCAAAAGGTCGCAGTGCGGAACTAATATCCTTTGCCATTATCCACTATCCGTTATCCACTATCCGTTATCCGTTACCCCATGTCACTCCATGTTTCCAAAGAGCACGATAACGAACTGGCCCGCAAAGCGTATGCTGCCGTGGCCGAAGTTCCCACGATCGAGGAAAACGACCGTAACCGGTTAGGTTACCACGTCTGGCTCTACCTGCGTGGCGAACTTGGCTCGCTGGAAGAGGCCGTGCATTTGGCCCGTTCGCGCTTCCGCCCACGCTCGCTCCCGCCGGAGGAAGTGGTGGGAATGATTGAGAGGGGACTGGATACAACCGCAACGGAGTCCATTTAACAGGCGACAGGGCACTTTGAACAACTGCCCGAAGTTCCATTTCCTATGGATAGAGACTGGAAAGCAATTCGAAATGAGGCATTAGAGTTGGAGCCGGCAACTCAGGCGTTGCTGGTGGAAGAACTCGTGGACCACCTCGCGAAGGATCCACACATGCAGGCCTGGCTCGATGATTCGGAACGTAGGCTCGATGCATACCATCGGGGGAACCTTGGTGCAGTCGATCTGGAGGAATCGCTTGCCCGTATCGAACGCTTGATCTCGAAGTGAAACTAAGGCTTCTCCTTCCCGCGGACGAAGAGTTCGCCGAGGCCACTCTTTTCTACCTTGAAGGAAGTCCGCGAGCTGCGCGGCGCTTTAAACAAGTAGTGGAGGATTCTCTTCGTGCAATTGCAGCTAATCCCACCCGCTATCGGCGTTATAGTAGGAATATTCGAGTAAAGGTTGTCCGAGAGTTCCCATATTCGATCTTCTTCAGTATTGAACCCGGGGAAATCGTAGTTACGGCGATTGCCCACGATGCCCGGAGGCCGGGATATTGGCACGGGCGGGTTTGAGCAGGAACAGCTTTGTTGGTTTTTTATTGCGGCCAGTTTGGGCACAACTTCCCGGCGCTTCGTGTGTTTATTATTTTGTCTTTCTCCCGTAGGGTTATGCAAAGCGTTCAAATTCGAATAATTTGTTATTGTGCGTCAATGCTCATCGCGCTGTCTCTGTTGCCAAAATTAGGTGTGGCACAAACGGACTCCTTGCGGCTCCTTTGGCGCAACGAAGCCATCTCGGGCATTACGGCCCATGCGTTTTCACATTCCGGGAAAATTCTGGCTCTCGCGAATGACCATGAAATACGGTTTTGGAATCTTGATTCCTCACGGTTCACTCGCGTAATTCCAGCTCCATGGCACATCTATAACGGTATCGCTTTTACCCCCGAAGATAGCGAAATTGTGTTGGTGTCGAGCAACCGACCGGCGCACCCTTACGGCGTTTTTCCCGGCCGTTATGTAACAGCTCCCCGGATGATTTTTCGTTATAGTCTCGCTATTGGCCGTTGGGATAGCATTGATCCAGCGCTGCAACCTGATGACCGGTGGGCACTTTCTCCGGACGGTGAATCCGTTGCAGTTCTCACGCAATACGGAGTGGTATCCCTTCACGAGACGCACTCCTTCCAAGTCGAAAAGTGGAAGGACCTGCCAAAGGATACAGTGTATCATCCCTATGGTGTCCCAAGCGGGATCTTTTTTGCTGAGCATAAGATCATCGTGTATTGGCGGAATCAATATAAATTCCTCGATCCTGAAACCTTGAAAGATGTCGGCGGTATTGAGGGAAGTCTCCCGGGTTATCTGCCGTCGTCACCGATTGGTGATCGCATTTTTATCAAGTATGGAGACCGCCCGTCTGTCTATCATACAGAGGACGGGAAACCCGCGTTGCTTCAGCCGCCAACTATCTTCACGCGAGAATTCCCAGATTTTCCAGCCCTACTCCTAAACGCTGTGCTCCTCGATCATAGCAAATATCTTGTTTCGAGATACGAGGCGGAGACTTGGACCGTTCCGATCGACTATGGTACGCGCACGGGGATTGACACACTAATTGTAAGCTCAACCGAACACCCTTCTGGAGGGTGGGGACTACAAATCAGTCCTGCGACACAAATTCTTGGAACACTGCCGAATGATCATGGTCTTTTATTAGGAGACGGTAACTCCTTTTGGGTTCTGGACCTCCATGCCAAAACGATTCAGCCGATAATTCAGGATGTGACCACGGTGTGTGGATTCTTTCAGAACGGATTGCTCGCACTCAGAAACCGGTCGGCGCTCTTGGCAATTAATCCAAAGAATGATTCCATCGTGTGGCAGAAGACAAGCATCCCAGAAGGTTCAATGTTTCTGGCATCCGATGGGCGCTCTCTGGCACTTGCAACCTGGAAGGGTGTCCGATACTATTATGAGGACGGTCGGGAGCGCGATATCGACTCTGGTTTTTCGGACTATCCTTATCTTCTCGCACTCCTTCAAGGTAAACTCCTGCTCCGCGCTGATTCAAGACAGTTGCCGATGCTTTACAACATTTCGGACTTAAAAGCAGGGCTTGCACAGCCGGCGCTTGGTAATTACTATGCTTTTCTCCCGATCGGGCACGATTCCATCATCGCATATAATCGCTGCTGTAACGATTCGGCGATTCTCTATGATTGCGAAAAGCTTGAAATACTTCGAGTGTTCATGGGTGGACTTCATGCAGGGATTGCAACGTGTGCTGTTTCGGATGATCATCGGTGGCTGGTGACGGTTAATCGCTTTCGAAATGCGCGTCTCTGGCGGCTTGACGATGATTCGCTGATGTCGTCCTTTCGACTCCACACACAGGGAGATATAAATTCCCTGATGTTTACTCCGAATGACCGCTTTCTGCTCTTTTCCGATGACTCATCCGTTATGGAATATGACATTGCGGACGGCAGGCAGGCGATGCTTTTGCACGGAAATACTCCTGAGATTCACATTAGTAGCGACGGGGCGAAGCTTGCTGTAAGAAGTTGGCAAAAAGGTCTTGTTATGTATGAAGTGCCTAACAGCTGGCGATTAAATAATTGATGCTGCCACCTTTTCCCCGCTAATCCCTCTTACCCTTAGTGGGCGGACGATATGAATCCGATGCCCGCGACCGCGGTACACTTAACGCATGAACGAAACCGGAGAGGCTCCTCGGGCTGCTGCTGACGGTAGCTTGGGCGAGCGGGAACGATGGGAAGCGAAGCAGCGCGAATTTCTGGCGCTGCTCCTGCCCATGCTCCCGAAACTCTCGCGTTTTTGCCGGGTGATGTACCGCTCGACCTTTCAAAGCTCGATGCGGGTGTGTATCTTTTAGTTACCACCACGGACGGCGGTGTGCCGGATGTGGAGCGGGTGGTGGTAACCAAATAGAACCTGGATTACGAGCATGATCGCTCATGCGTTGCGGATTGGATGGATTTTGAGGATTTATTCAGGTCGCCGGTTCGAGCGTAAAACCGATCCGGCGATCTGGCTTTTTAGGATGCTCCGAAAGTTTATCGATCATCTCGAAGACGATGGAGAACTGATCGCTTACGCGCAGTTCGAGTGCTTCGAGGCGTTCGTTAAGCTCTATTTGCGAAGCCAGCAATTCCCGCAGCCGGACGAACGCCCGCATAATCTCGATATTCACCTGCACGGCTCGTTTGCTCCGAAGCACACTGCTCAGCATGGCTACGCCTTGCTCGGTGAACGCATAGGGAGTGCTCCGAGCGCCGCCCCAACTTGAAATCACAAATTGTGATTTCAAGATTTGGGCTTCATCGATAGTCAGTTGAAACATGAAATCCTCTGGAAATCGGTCAATATTACGCTTAACGGCCTGTATGAGAATGCGTGGCTCGACCTCATAAAGTAGCGCCAAATCGCTGGAAAGCAGCACTTTTTGGCCGCGAATGAGATAAATGCGGCGTTCAATCCGCTCGGGGAGGACGGTTGAGACTTTCTTCGTTTTCGACATATTAATTAACCAAATAATTAAACTTGAGGTCACAATTTGTGACCTCAAACTTGTCCTAAGAACACAAATTGTGACCTTAGGAAGAAAAGACTCAGAGATTGCCACAAAGCGTGGCAATCCTGAAAATCCATCCAATCCGCGTAATCCCGGTTTACATGCGTTTTATAATCTCGTCCCCGAACTCACTCGTCTTCACCTCGTGCGCGCCTTCCATTTGACGGGCGAAATCGTAGGTGACGTTTCGCGAGTGGATGGCGCTTTCGAGTCCCTTGATGAGCAGATCCGCTGCTTCGCCCCAGCCCATGTAGCGGAGCATCATTTCGCCCGAGAGAATGACCGAACCCGGATTGACCTTGTCCAGACCCGCATATTTCGGCGCCGTTCCGTGCGTGGCTTCGAAGATGGCAGCGCCGGTAACGTAATTTATATTCGCTCCCGGTGCAATGCCGATTCCGCCCACTTGCGCGGCGAGCGCATCGGAGAGATAATCGCCGTTCAGGTTCAGCGTGGCGATGACATCGAAATCCTCGGGACGGGTGAGAACTTGCTGAAGCGTGATATCGGCGATCGCGTCTTTGATGAGGAGAGCGCCCTCCGCTAAGCGTTTTTTCTGCAGATCGTTTGCGCGCTGCTCGCCGAAGGCTTTCTTCTCATTTTCCCATTCGGCCCAGGTAAAGACTTTATCGCTGAATCGCTCCTTTGCCATTTTATAGCCCCAATCGCGGAAGGCGCCTTCCGTATATTTCATAATATTGCCTTTGTGAACAATGGTTACCGATTTTCGGTGGTGCTGCAAGGCATAATTAATCGCCGCGGCAATGAGCCGCTCGGAACCTTCCTGGCTCACCGGCTTAATGCCAATCCCCACGTGCGGGGGATTCGGAACCGCTTGTAATCCGGTCATCTTCGACCAGTCCTCAACTTTCGCTTTCGTTCCAAACCGAATTTTGCCGAACGGCTTTGGGAATTCTTTTTCGAGGAAGGCGAGAATCTTGTTCGATTCTTCGCTCCCTGCCGGCCACTCGATGCCAGCGTAAATATCTTCCGTGTTTTCGCGGAAGATGACCATGTCCACCAGTTCCGGACGCTTCACCGGCGAAGGTACGCCAGCGAAATATCTTACGGGCCGCAGGCAAACATAGAGATCGAGCTGCTGCCGTAGCGCGACGTTCAGGCTCGTAATCCCACCGCCGATGGGCGTGGTGAGGGGGCCTTTAATACCGATGAGGTATTCGCGCATGGCGTCTAAGGTTTCCGTTGGCAGCCAGGTGTTCTCGCCATAGATTTCGTTGGCCTTTTCACCGGCGAAGACCTCATACCATTCGATCTTGCGCTTGCCATTGTAGGCTTTAGCAACGGCCGCATCGAACACGCGTTGGGAGGCGCGCCATATATCCGGCCCGGTGCCATCGCCTTCGATAAAAGGCAGAATAGGATGGTCCGGCACATGGAGGCCGGTGGATTTCATGGTGATTTTCTCGCCGCGTTCGGGCTTTTTCAGTTTTTTCGCGTCTGCGCTCATGTGTATGATGTGAGATTAAGTGTGGTAGAGAACCCTACAAAGTGCCCTAAACAAAAAAGGCACACTTCTGGTCTCCGTATTTTCAGAATTTTTCGGTGGCCGGAGCAAAAGGCACGCGAATTGTTCAAATTCCTGATATTATAAAGGAGTTTTATTATGCCAGAAAAGGAAACCGTGGAGCGCGCGCGGCGTGATAAACGGGAAGGAAAATCACCCTCCACGCAGGCGGGAGAATTCGTCCGCGAGGAAATGGAGCACATCCGTGAGGGCAAACACGGTGCGCGCAATACAAAGCAGGCCATTGCCATAGGACTTTCGAAAGCCCGCCGAGCGGGCGTGGCACTCAAGCCGCCGGCAAAAAGCAAGACTTCCGAAAAAACCCGCCGCAGTGCCGAGCGCGCCTATGAAAAAAGGCAGCGCCACGAACCGATTTCGGGAACCCGATCTCGGGCACGCGAACGTGCGCTGAAACGCGAAGGCCGTTCCGCGGCATCCCATAATGCGCTTTCGCGTCAGGCGAAATTGGCGGCGCAGGGCCGCTCAGCTTCCGATCGTTCCGAAGCCGCTAAGAAAGCTGCGCGCACCAAAGGCCCGGGCGAACGCCATGAAGCCGCAATGAAGGCCGCGAGAACGCGGGCGCGGAATGCTTAGCACTTGTAGCCGTGACCTTCAGGTCACGGCGTGTAACGGCATGAAATTCTCCGTGCCTTAAAGGCACGGCCACATTCACTGTGCTCTGAAGATCCCCAGTTACAACCACATGGCCAAAAAATCTTCAAAGCGTCTGAAACGCTGGTCGAAGCATGTGAACGAGACGAGCAACGCGCTCGATCTCGAGCGTTCGGTATTTAAAAAATCCAGCGCGAAGGAAATTGCGCGATCGCTGAAGCGTTCTGCGGAGCACAGTACGCGTCGGAAAACCAAGCCATTTCAATCCGCGATGTCCATGCTTAGCTTTTATATTAATCGCGCCGGGAAGAATTTGCCGGAGAAGCAAAAAGACACCCTCGAACGGGCTAAGGACGAACTCCGCGGCCTGTACCATCGCGAGAAATCGTAGCATCGGCGCGATCTGCAATTCTGGACTGAATCACAATCCGGCTTAGTTCCGGGAACTCCCTCCGAAGTGTTCCCTCCACCGCCGTTACAATCTCGTGCGCATCGTGAAGCGAGAGGTCCGGCGAAAGCTCGACCGTCAGTACCAGCTTCGTATTCTGGTTCCATTCATCCCGGAACAGGTGCATATCACAGACGCTGCGTATTAACGCATTCGATTGTTGTGCCGCGGTCCCGATTCGTTCCAGCATGGGGCCTTGCCCCGCTTCCTCGATTTGCGGCAGCGCCCGGTCCGAGCGCTCCTCTTCCAGATGCACGAATATGGGTCCCACTTGTGGCAGCTCTTCGTGAATGCGCGATTCTATGTCCTTCGTCACGTCTCCTGCGTGGGAAAGCATTTCACCCGGACGGAATTCCAGATGGTAGTCCAATTCGATTTGGCCATCCCTCATTCTGGAAAGTTCCGTATTGTGGGGGAGCAGTCCGTGCTCGGCAATCACCATTTTGATCGTTTCGAAGGGCCGTTCGTACTCTGTCCGCACCGGTCTCCAATGGACCGTCACTTCGGCGTGTGGGAACGCGTGTAATATGCTCCGTTCCACCTCTGCCACAATCCGCTCGATCGCCGAAAGCGGGAGCACCCGGCTTAAAAGAATGCTCACTTCCACGAACGTTGTGGGACCGCCGGTGCGCATGCGCATCCGCGTGACTTTTTCAACCCCCGGAGTCTGCTCAACGATGGCCTTCAGGCGGTCGTAATCGCCCGTTTCGGTAAAGCGGTCGGTAAGGCCATCAATCGCTTCCAGTATCAGCCGGACGCTGAGATAGGCCACGAAGCCGCCCACGATGATCGCGGCCCAGTCATCTGCTTCCGGGAACCCGGCGAACCGTACGAGCAGCAACGCCAGTGCGGCTACAATGGCCGAGAGCGCGTCCGATAGGAAGTGCAACGCGCTTGCTTCCAGCGCCGAGGAACGGTGTTGCTTGCCCGTTGCGCGGAGTAGCCGGCCGCGCCAAAAATCGAGACCGACCGAGAAGGCCAGTACGATAAAGCTCCAGGCATTGACCGTTACCGCTCGGGGTCCGCCGGTGAGATGCGTTACGGCGTGGATGACGATCCAAAGCGTAGCACCGAGCAGGAGCAGACCTTGCGCGAGCGCCGAGAGGCTTTCGAATTTCCCGTGGCCGTACGGATGGTCTTCGTCCGGAGGTATAGAACTTATTCGGACGGCCAGCACCGTGATGAGCACCGAGGCCAGGTCGATGCCGGACTCCGCCGCCAGCGAAAGAATTGCAAGCGAGGACGTGGCCAGCCCAACAATGAGCTTTGCGGCCAGCAGGACGGCCGTCACCACCAGCGAGATCCAGGCCGCCTGTAACTTTTCCGCCGAGAGCCGCGGCTCCGGCAACCGAACACTTTCGGAGGAGATGGTCGGAGGCATGGATGGGTGGAGTCAAGCAGGAACACGAACTATGGTATGGCGAATCGACTTCCTCATTCATCATTCATAATTCATCATTTCCCCTTTCGTGCCCGAGGCGAGACTCGAACTCGCACAGCCTCACGACTACTGCGCCCTGAACACAGCGTGTCTACCAATTTCACCACTCGGGCGGTGCTCCGGTTGTTGCCGGGCACCCGCTAACAGATCGCACCGCGAGCCTGTTCCGATGTGGCGAAAATGAATGATTTTGGACAGATCCGTCTAAATACAGTCGTGAGCGCTCTGCAATATCGGGCACCAATCTCATTGGGATTGAATTAGTTTGTCCGGTTACTTCATTATTTTTAGTTAAGAAAGGAATTACTATGAATCCTCTCCGTGTGTGTCCGCGTTTTTTCGCGGCTTCTCTCATGTTCGTATGTGCGGCTTTCTCGAGCGTGCTTGCGCAGGCAAACCACCTTTATAGTGTTCCCGATACGATTACTATTTCGGGGTTTGTAGGCTCGAAGTCCACGCAATACATAACGGTTACAAACGATACCACACTGCTGCTGGACATATATGTCGCCAGCATGGGACCGGACACTGTCGCATTTGCGCCGCTCACCATGGACTCGGTCCTTATTTCCGGAGGCGCTGGAAACCACGTCCAGATACCGATTACGTTCCAGCCAGATTCCGTCGGACAATACTTTGAGATGATTGGCTATTGGGATGTTTTGAGTGGTACCGTCGATTCGACCGTCGTTCTCGCCTACGGTGTCCAACGCGCTTCGCCCATAATAACCACTCAGGGAAGTATTGCTGAGGCGGGGCTTTCGGATACCGTCTGTGAGCGGATGACAATACAAAACCCATACGCGACGGGGCCGATTACGATTACGAAGATCGAAACGGAAATCTCGAACTTCTATAAGATGGGCTATATGCTCGATACCCAGGGAATATCGCTACCACTTACGCTCGCGGCTGATTCCTCGGTTACCTTCGGCGTTTGTTTTACCAATCGCGGGCAGTATCATGCTTACGACTCGCTTGGAATTCTTTATAACGATCTCGACGGTTCCCATCGAGGGAGCATGGTGGTTCTGAATACTCTGGTCCACGGTAATGTGCCGGACACGAGTGATCTTTCTCTGACCTCGGATTCGGATACCGTAAGCTTTTCAGCAACGGGACCGGGACCGGTCGAGCGGATTTTGAACTTTACGAATGATTTCGCGAAAATTCAGGTGCAACGCGTAAGGCTAAGTCGAGGCGGATGGAACAGCCCATTCGATGCTGTGATTATCGCACCGAATTCCATACATCCTATTATTCCCCTATACGGCACCTTGACGATTGGAATTGATCTGGTCGATACATCTCAGGGGACCTTCGACGATACACTCCTCATCGATGACACGATGCTGATGGTTACCCGAAAGGATGCGGTTCCGTTTGGCTTTACGGAGGTCGAAACGAAGATTCCAGTTCATGCTTCCCGTGGCACGGAAGGCGTTGTCGCATTCGGTGTGCCGCAGGTGCAGAATATAGTTCTTTATCCAAATCCTACGGACGGTGCGGTTCATCTGCAGGGTGCGGTTGGGAACGTTATGGTAACAAACGTCCTTGGCGAGACTGTCCTAACCAAAAAAGCGGACCCACAATCCACAACGCTGGATCTTTCGAGCATCGCCGCGGGAACGTATTACGTGCGCGTTGTAACGGCGAACGGGCAGGCCCGGACGGTAAAGTTGATAAAGCAATAGGACTCCGAGTGTTTTACCGGGAAGCTGGGCTTCCCGGTACACGTCGTCACATCCGGTCGAACCGCGCCTGGAAGAAGCGGAGGTATTTCGGTTCGTAGGACATCCGCATACCTTTGATGGATTCCCGGCGGTCGTACACGGCTTCCACGGCTTCGGTAACTACGTCGCAGTGGGCCTGGGTATAAACGCGGCGCGGGAACGTAAGCCGCACAAGTTCCAGCTTGGGGAAGTGGTGTTCGCCCGTTTTGGCATCGCGTCCGGCGGAGACGATACCGCGTTCCATCGTGCGCACACCGGATTCGAGATAAAGTTCCGCCGCTAAGGTCTGCGCGGGGAACTCCACCTGCTGGATCTGCGGGAGGAACCGCTTGGCATCGAGGAAGACGGCGTGGCCGCCAATCGGCTGCACAATGGGAACGCCGATGGAGAGCAGCCGCTCGCCCACGTATTCCACTTGTCCGATACGGGCGCGGATATGGTCTTCCTGCACGGCTTCGTCCATGCCGCGGGCCATGGCTTCCATGTCGCGCCCGGCAAGGCCGCCGTAGGTGTGCAGTCCTTCATAGACCACGACGAGGTTTCGAGCCTCCTCGAAGATATCGAAATCGTTGAGTGCCAGGAATCCGCCAATGTTCACGAGCAGGTCCTTTTTGCCGCTCATGGTGGCAGCGTCGGTATAGGAGCACATCTCGTGCAGGATTTCGGGAATGGACTTCTGCGCGAATTCCGGTTCCCGCTGTTTGATAAACCACGCGTTCTCGATGGCGCGCGTGGCATCCAGCACGACTTTAATTCCATGCTGCTGCGTTAGCTTCCGAATCTCCCGCAAATTCTGCATGGAGATGGGCTGCCCACCTGCCATGTTTACGGTCGCCGCGACCGTGACATACGAAATATGCTCAGCGCCAACGCGCTTGATCGCATCGGCCAGCTTTTGGATATCGATGTTGCCCTTGAAGGGATGCAGGCTTTCGGGCTGGTGCGCCTCGTCTATGATAACATCTATAAACGTTCCGCCGGCAAGTTCCTGGTGCAGCCGGGTCGTCGTGAAATACATATTGCCCGGAACGAAATCTCCGGGCTTAATGAGGATGCGCGAGATGAGGTGCTCCGCGCCGCGGCCCTGGTGCGTCGGCACCAGGTATTTGTAGCCGTAATAGCGCTGCATCTGCATTTCGAGATGGTAAAAGTTCTCGCTGCCGGCATAGGCTTCATCGCCCATCATCATGCCGGCCCATTGGTTATCGCTCATCGCGTTGGTGCCGCTATCGGTCAGGAGATCGATATAGACATCGCGCGAGTGGAGGAGGAAGGTATTATACCCGGCTTCGCGAAGCGCTTCGTCGCGGTATTCGCGGGTGGTCATGCGGAGAGGCTCGACAACCTTTATCTTAAAAGGCTCGGCCCAGGAGCGTTTGGTGAGTTTGGTCATAGGAGAGAATCAGCACCCGGATTCCGCGGATTTTGGAGGATTCCGCGGATGACCAGGCTTAGTGAAATGGGGAGGAGATGTTGAAATGCTTTAACGGATTATCGATACTATGGATTACGCGGATGCGATTCTACGAAAGTTCCAATCCGAAAAAATCGTCCGCGTAATCCGTTCAAATCTGCGTAATCCCGGTTCTATTTACTTGCCGTTGCCGGAGGCGTGTACGGCGGGTTCTGCGCGAGCGAGCGCACGAACGCGATAACGTTCTTGACGGTATCGTCCGCAAGCTGTGGTTGCGCGGGCATGCCGGGGTAACCAAATTGAGCGCCGCCGCCTTTGATAACATCGAAGATGTGCTGGTTGGTGAGCTTGTTCATGTAAGCGCCGTTCGTATGGTCGCGCGGTTTCGGATTGAGCGCCGCGGCCGCTGGTCCATCGCCTTTGCCGTTGGCGCCGTGGCACGGAGCGCAGGTCACTTCATACGTACCTTTGCCGGCGGCGATGTTGGCGGGGCTCATGTCGATCACCAGATCCGGACCGGCCGGTGCGGTAGAGGTGGCCGGAGCGGCAGCGCTCGTATCGCTGGTGGCGTTGTTTTGATTGAGTTGGTTATTGGATCCTCCTCCACAGGAGGAAAGCGCGAGTAGCATGGCGAATGCTGCCGCCGAAGAGAATGCTGATTTCATGGAGTTCCTGTTCTTGTTCTTGATGATAGCCAGCGAAGCAATGATGGATCTCTGGCGAGTGAATACAAATTGTTTTCGGAAGAGCATCGAGCCGATGATTGGCATTGAGAGGCCCTACGCCCTCCCAAGTATTCGACGTGCAGAACACCCTTCCGTACATAATCATTGCGGGAAGCCGTTCACCCAGGTGATGGCTCCCCGCAAGGATGGCAGGGGAGAGAGCAAAAGCTCCCATCATTTTCGCTTTGCGAAATTCGAGTCTATTTGGTTGTCCATATACTGGTTCACGTCCTGCAAGGACCAGACATAGTTGGCCAGGTTCCAGCGGTCCGTATCGCTCAAGCTCTGCTGGAAGGACGGCATCGGGGTGCCATTCAGGCCAGTCGAAAAAATCCGAAAGACATCGAGCACATTGCGGGCGAACTTGAAATCCGAATAGTTCGTCAGGTCCGTCGGATGAATCGGGTTCCCGAAATCATCGGAAAGGGTGTTGGCCGCCGGGCCGTTGCCTTCCCCGTTAATGCCGTGGCAATTGGCGCACTGCATTTCGAGATAGAGCTGTCGCCCTCGCGCCAGGCTCTGCGGGCTCGGGAGTATTTGGTTACCGACATCGAGGATGTCCAGCGGATATTCCGTCGAGTCCTCGAAGCGCGGAGAGAATGTCTTGACGTATTGTACGATAGCCCATCGGTCCTCCGGGCGCATTTGCGCGAAGGAAGGCATTGGCGTGTCGTGCAAGCCGCGAGTGATGGTATGGTAAATGTCGTAATCTGTTGGCAGTTCGCCGCTCGCGGTGGAACGATTCATGTAGATGCCGCGGGTAAAATCGCGCGGTTTGATCTGCAAATTGGCCGCAATGGGTCCGTCGCCCTTGCCGTTGAGTCCGTGGCAGGGTGCGCAGGAAATTCCGTACATTTCCTTTCCGCGCGCCAGCACATCGGCGGGCGCGGGTCCCTCCGGTGCTAAAATTTGGGTGGGCGTGGAATTCGACTGAGTTCCATTGTCCTGCGTCTGGACCGACAGAGCTAATCCGGAAAGGCCGATTGCTGCTGCAACCGTAAGTGTCTGTAAAAACATAGTGGTCTTTGCTTGGTTAGTGGATGGTCCAGTGAATTAAAATCCGAAGCGCACGCCGGCGCCGAAATTGGTGCTGGTGATGTCCTTCACGCTGGGAATCTTATCGTTTGTAATCGTATAGATCCCTGTCAGGAATACGTTCGGCAGGAGATTATACTGAATACCCATGTCGATCTGGTTTGTTTGATCGTTCGTCTCTTTGATATGTTGGAAATCATAGCGTCCATAGACATAAAGTAATTGTGGAAGAACGATAACATTTAACCCGGCAAATCCGCCGCTCATGTTGTAAGCGGTTCCTACGGTATCGACATTGTCATCTTTGGCCCAGGTGTATTCGCCAAAGAAATCGAGCCGTTTCATCCACGGATCGTAGAGTTCGGCATCGACCCCATAGCGGTTCGGATGATTGGTCCACGAGGCGAGCGTGCTGGTATCCGTGACGTTTTGGTCTCCGGTGTAATAAAATCCACCGAATCGAACGGGCGCTTCATTCACGAATACGGTTTGATCGAGTGCAAAGAAAAACGCCTTTGCCTGGCTCAGATCGATATCGCTGTTATTGCCGCCGGTGATACCGGCTTCCCATCGAAGGCCGTCTGCAATGCCTGGAATCATCCCGAAAGCCGAGGCCCCAAACGTCGGTTCAGCTATCGAAAAATCATTCGCGGTTACCAGCCTTGGATTTCCGGTAATGGCGAAGGGATCATAGCCATAGACTACGGGATCGATATTGGGATTCGCCAGCATGGTGTTCGCCATAAAGGGAAGGTAGAATCGGAACTTTCCGAGTCGAAGGTTGACGGAACCGGTGCCGTCGTTCAGAACGTCCGTGTACATTATATTGGCGGTTTCGATGTCGATCGAGGTCTGCCCATCGGAAATTGCCACGGGCACCGCGGCGAAGTAGGACCAATGAGGTCCGAGAGAACCCGAGCTAAAGAGCCCGACTTCGATGCCGGTAAAATCCGTGGAGGAGCCTAAGGAGCTGTCTCCAAGGTTATCCCAAGTGGAAGTGCGTGCGACGAGTGGCTGCGCGACGGCTCCAAAGGCGAACATGGGCTGGTCCCACAGCGCAATGCGCTCGTTGGTCCCGGGAATTTGGTAACCGTTGGCTTGGAAGCGCCGCCCGAACTCGTTGAGCAAGGGCGGCGTCGTGTGGCACGTAAAGCACGTGGTGTGATATTTATGCGCGAAGAGCGGAATGGCCGTTGCGTTGCCGGCCGCAAAGACCGGCGCAAGCGCAACGAGCAGGGTAGCGTATCTGAATCCTTTCATAGGCGATGTAAATTAAAGATGGCGGCGAATGAGAATGAGAGCTTACTTCAGCTCGAAATCCGCAGTGGCGGAGCCGGCGGCCGGCACGGTCACTTCCTGCGTCTGCACGACCGGACCGGAGAATTGCGGCCGTCCGCCATTGGAGGCTTCCGGGTGCCATCCTTCGTGCCACATAATCAGCTTATAGGTTCCCGGAGGAAGTCCATCGATCGAATACGAACCGTCCGATTTGGTGACAGCAACGTAGGGATTGTCGGTAACCCAGATCCACGCATTCATCCAGGCGTGGACGTCGCACTGCACATTCACCATTCCGGGTTTGCGAAGTTGCTGTGCCGAGCGCATTCCTTTCGAGGGCTGCGCGAAGTTGAAGAGGGTTTCGCGCTCGGAGCCACTTACATAGTATCCATGGACATTATGGAGTCCCGGATCATCATTAGCAAAAGTTACTGTAGATCCGCGCGTGGCAATGGCCATGTGTGGGGTATAACCGCAGCCCTGCTGGGTAATCGTAACCGGTGGGAAGTTTGCGCGACCGGCCGGTGGGTTGGCGATGTAGATCAAGGTATATTCGACGCCTTTGTCCCTGCCGAGGATTAGCCGGTCGTAGGAATGGGTCTTCCCGCACATGCCGAAGGCGGCGGCATCCGCCACGGGCTGATGGGGAACCGGTCCGGTAAAGCGCACGGTCCCGGTAATCGAACCTCCGGCGGGGGTGCTTGCCTGGATGGTCTGGCCCTGCGGGAGGAGGAGGAACCCCAGGCTTGCGGCAAACCCGAGGATTAGAAGGAAGGCGAAGTCGCCCTTCAAGAAGAGCGAACGAGCTGAAGCGTTTCGTAAAGTGTCTCGTTTCATTGTATAAAATGGTTTTAGTTCCTCAAAGTGAGTTTCGATGCGATAGCCTTTTGCAGAATTATGCCAAATGTAATTTCTCATACATGGATAGTGATATAAGCAAATTTAACGCTTTTTCAGAGGCGGCTTGTAAATTTTCTTTATTCTCTTGGTAAAATAATTTAACTCTTTGTTATTTTTACGGTAGCTTCTTCATGAGGGTTAAATTTTATTCCGTCAAGGTTTGTAATTTTTGCCTCGATTTTGAGGCGAGAGAAGAATCCGTCCCGATGATGGAATAGGCACATTATACCCTGATAAGGGCAAAAAGGATTCTGAGTTTCGCGGAAAATGCTCAAAAAAGCCGAATGTAGGGGGGCAATGTTTTTCTTACCAAAAGAGTAAAGTCTTCATAATGACTGTAAAGAATTCTAACACATTCTTGCTAATGCAGATGTCCATTTTGGCGATTTTGGGCGAAATATGGGCAAATAAGCGTAAAATTGTTAGATGGCATAAAATATTCTACCGAAGCACGATAACCATGTATTGGCATCAGGAAGCGGAAAATTTTTATTTAGGCGATGCATCGCTCGTGATGCCGCGGATAAGATCTATGAACCAACACGGAACTGGCAAACGAAACCACGGCCGCGAATATCCGCCGTTGGTACTTATTCTCGAGGATTTCGACTCGATTCGCGCATATCTGAAGAATCATTTTAAGATGCAGGGCTACGAAGTGTCCAGCGCTGCCACGATTCGCGATGCGCTGGAAATGGCCGAAGAGCAATACCCCCAGGTCATTATTATAGACTACGATCTGAGCGGGGAGGACGCCTACGAGGCGATTCGCCGGTTGCGAGCCATTCTGCCGCTGAGTTACATTGTACTCATGGGTGGGCCGGACACGGCAACGATCGAAGAGAACGCTCGACGCTCCGGTGCCTCGCGGGTACTGGCCAAAGCGTATGAACTGGGTGAACTCGATGAAGCTGTCATCGGCGCCTTCAACCGGCAGACGCAGCTTGCCTGAAGTAAGATTTTGAAGAAGAGAGGAAAATTATTTAACCGCACGCACTTCGCCTTTGCCCGGTAGCTTTAAGCCAGGTGTATCACGATTCCCGTTCTCGTCCATTGCGGGAACGGGAATTTCAAGTTAGTTTCAAATTATTGGTATTATCCCATGCGGACAATCATCGAGCCTTTTAAAATAAAAATGGTGGAGCAACTGCGCTTTACTACACCGGGGGAACGCGCGCAACTCCTCGAACGCGCGCATTATAATCCATTCCTCCTGCATTCGGACGATGTCCTGATCGATCTTCTCACCGATAGTGGAACGACCGCCATGAGTTCGAAACAATGGTCCGCGCTGATGGACGGCGATGAGGCCTACGCCGGTTCCCGCAGTTATTACGAGTTCGAGGACGCCGTTCGCGAACTGACAGGATTTGCGCACATCATTCCTACGCACCAGGGCCGAGCAGCAGAAAAAATTCTGTTTAGCCTTATTGGCGGCCCTGGAAAAGTAATTCCGAATAATACCCACTTCGATACCACGCGCGCGAACATCGAGGTCTCCGGCGCCGAAGCCGTCGATCTGCCGGACCCCAAGGGACTGCTTACGCAGCTCGAAGCTCCTTTTAAGGGGAATATGGATTTAGAAGCCCTCGAAGAGACCATCCAGCAGGTGGGTCCGGAGAACATTCCGATCGTCATGCTAACGCTCACCAAT
>JAKAIL010000057.1 GCA_021825235.1 Bacteroidota bacterium
TCCGCTACGCCACGGAGCTGGCCGGGAAGGAGATCGAGTATCTTCATGCCAAGCTCAATGCCAGCATCGGCACGTAGCGAATCGCCACCAATCCATCCTGCATCCGCAAATACTCCCGGCTTGAACGCATTGAGAAGCCAAACCTGCTTTATTGGATTTGGAAGGTCGAGATCGAGATTCAATCCTGCCATTTCGGGCCCAAAAATTTCATAGCTGGAACTCGTTGCATACCCTCGCACTCCGGCACCACCTTGAAGGAAGAAGGATGCATCTCGGCTCGTGCCGTAATCGATACTGGAAACGGCGCGATAAAATCCATTAGCCTGCTCCTCGTAATTATCGGCACGAGAAAGAAAGAATACATCCTGGTATGGTGTGCCAGGTGCGCCACTCGCAGATGCATAGGTATGCTCGTTCGTTGCCTTGCCCAGGGCTGCGCGAAGGTGCAAATCGATGCCCGAAGTAATCGGAAGCATGTTCGTGAGCACCGCCTCCGCTTTTGCGAACGACGCATCCGATCCCCAAACACTTGCTTCCCCAAGCAGATCGAAATGAGTCGAGCCATATTCACTTACGATGGAATAATGGATCCCGGCAATATCCGTGTGAGTTCCATACGGATAGAAAAGCGGGCCGGCGTCGGAAAAATTGGGAGTCCGCCACCCCCAATGCCAGACTGGATAGTTTTCGGTGGTTTCGAGTCGCTGATCCTCGACAAATAGTGTTGCAGAGTGCGTCGCTCCTAAGCGCCAATAGACGGGACGAAACGTCTTCGAAATCGACGCACGCAGCGTTGCGATGCCATACATCTTGTCCGCATCGAAACCAAAGCTACTTAATCGTCCCAACCAATCGACTGGCGTGGACAAAGTTAGGGCGCCATCTGCGTAATCGTACCAGGGTTCCTTCGGTGGACCCGTGAGGGCCGGATCCCAAGATGGCCCTATATACCCTGTTTTATAAATTAGTTTAAAATCGCCAGAGAAACTATTGTTCATACCGAACTTAATCCCCGCGCCCAGATTGGCTCCAGAGAAGTAATCCGGCCACACGATGGGCCGCACAATAGCGTACGCCTCATCAATGGGCGGATAAATGAATAGCTGCTTCCATAGTGCCCATTTTACTGGTGGAAACCAAAGTCCCGCGTAATTATTCAGCCAATTCAAATCCTGC
Organism: Bacteroidota bacterium; assembly: GCA_021825235.1. Taxonomy (GTDB): domain Bacteria; phylum Bacteroidota; class Ignavibacteria; order Palsa-1295; family Palsa-1295; genus PALSA-1295. Next base: position 1,177 of record JAKAIL010000057.1, read on the forward strand.
AATCGCCAGGAGGTGTCGATCTCGAACCAGGATACGGGTTTGGGTGTGAGTAGTGTACCCGTATAGTTAGGGGCCACCCAATCCCAACTTGGGAAAAAGTGGCTTATACCGTCCTTATGATAATCCAGGTGCTGATTGGTTGCGAGCGGAATGGTTGCCGCTTCACTGGTCCCATCGTTGAAGTGGAGCAGCAAGTCAATCGGCATAACGGCGAGACCGTTATTGTGGAGCTTGACGGTAGTTTCATAACTATCCTCACGCCGGCCCTCCGCCTGAGCGAGAGGGTGGGATGACACACTTTTCGCGGCATAATCCACGGTCCGCGTGGTCTTGAACCACTCGTCGAAAAACCAGGCGAGGTCACTATGAGATACTTTCTCCATCACCCGTTCAAAATCCAGCAGGTGCGGATGCTTAAAGCGCCACTCCCAGTAATATTCTCGCATACCCGCGAAGAAAGTGCTGTCACCCAAGGTGTATTCGAGCATATTCAGAATTGCGGCGGTTTTGCCATAGACGAGCCCGGCGGTCGCGTCCTCTCGGAACCAGTCGTGCGGAACATCGAGCGGTTCTTCATAGCCCTGCGATGCGATCTCCTGATAGAATCGATAGTTATCGCGCTTGTTGCTGAATTTGGGTACGAACCAATCCAGCCAGGAGTGTTGCTCGCCGGGATATTCCTGATGGTCGCCAAAAAGAAGGTTCATCGAGAGCGTGGTGGCGAACGTCGTAAAGCCCTCGTCCATGAAAGCCTGACGCGTTTCGTTCGAGCCGAGCATTCCGTAAAACCACTGGTGGCCGCACTCATGTGCAATCACCCCGGCAAGTGAAAGAGGATTGGGCCGATAGCCTGTAATCATAATGAGCTGAGGATACTCCATGCCCCCGTCCCCTGCCATTGTACAGGAAAAATTACGATAGGCATACGGTCCAAAGTAGTGGCCATAGGTAGATAGTGCGAAGAGCGAATAGGCCAGCGCATTCTTTTCCCAATAGGGCTTTGCCCATTGCTTGTAAAAGGCGTGAATGGTCACCGTATCGTTCCATGTCATCCATTCGTGAATATAATCGTCATCGGCGACCCAGGCAAAATCGTGGACATGGTCCGCGTGGAATTTCCAGGTCGTCATACCCGACGCGGCGGTTGGTTCCGAGAGGCCTGCTTTCGCGCCAGAAGCGATTTCATCATAGCCATGCCCCACTTCGTTCGGGTTCATGCACTGGCCTGTTGCTCCAACAGTATAGCGCGAAGGCAGAGTGATCTGCACATTGAATTCGCCAAAAACGCCGTAAAATTCTCGTGCAATATATTCCTGCCGCTGCCAGCCTTCGCGATCATATTCCGCAATCTTTGGGTACCATTGCGCCATTGAATATTCGACACCTTCCGGGGACATCCACCCGCTTCGCCGTATCTGCTTTGGGACCTGCTCGCGAAATGGAAACGCGATTGTCACGGAATCACCAGGCAACAGCGGCTTCGAAAGCGCAACCTTCATGACCGTGCCGGCGATGTCAAATGGAACAGGGTTCCCATTGGCCGAGATTGTATTTATCCAATATCTCCCCCACTCCGAGGATGGTAGCGTATGAATGCGGTCATAAATCGGAGCGGAATGGATAGCAAGCGCGCGCTCGTCCATCATGCTGCCGGGCTGAAACGCATTGGAATAGAGATGGAACCATACCTCATGCAAGGTATCGGGTGAATGATTGGTATAGACTACCGATTCGGTCCCTTCCAGCGTATGAATGGAATCGAGGAGTGTTACGCGAATGTCATAGCGGACGTGCTGCTGCCAATATCCCGATGCATTCGAACGTAAACCCAGCAATAAAATAATAACCGCCGCATAGTGGCGACCCATTATTCGACCGAATCGAAATTTGTGCTTACGTCCCATCAGACACAAAAATACGCACAGAACTATTCAGGAAATAAAAAAGCCCCATGCTTCCGCACGGGGCTACAATAGCAAGCCGCGATGCGGCTAAAATCAATTACGCAGCTACCGCTTCGGCTTCCACTGAGTTGGCAACTCCAATGCCTTCCAGGAACTTGCGGATGCGCTCGATGCCCTTTTCGATATTCTCCATGGAATTGGCGTAGGAGAACCGGACATATCCTTCGCCGTATTTTCCGAAGGTATGACCGGAAAGGCAAGCAACCCCGGCTTCGTTCAATATGCGGCTGGCGAGCGTCTTCGAATCGATTCCGGTACCCCGGACATTCGGAAACACATAGAATGCACCGAGCGGCTTGTGGCATTTGAAGCCCGGGAGCGAATTCATTCCTTCGACAATAAGATCGCGACGACGGTGGAATTCCTCAACTACATCGTCCACCCATTTTTGGGGCCCGGCCAAGGCTTCGATACCGGCGACTTGTATAAAGCTCGCCGTGCAACTGGCCACATTCGTCTGGAGCTTCGCCACAACTTCTGCCAGGCTCTTCGGCATAATACCGTACCCTAATCGCCAGCCGGTCATCGCGTATGTCTTCGAAAATCCATCGAGAATAATGGTACGGTCCATCATGCCGGGATAGCTGGCAATCGTGTAGTTCTTGAACCCATCGTAGGTGATGCGGCCATAAATTTCATCCGCCAGCACCCAGATATCGTGTTTCACCGCAAGCTCGGCAAGCTGCTTCAGGTCTTCCGGCGTGAGAATTCCACCCGTAGGATTCTGCGGAGAATTGATGATGATCATCCGAGTTCTAGGGGTAATCTTTTTGCGGACATCGTCGATCGAAAATACAAAACCGCGGTCTTCCGTGAGCGGAAGCGGCACCGGTACACCGCCCGCAAGCTCTATGGCGCTTTCGTAAATCGGGAACCCGGGATTCGGATAGAGCACTTCGTCCCCCGGGTTGATAATTGCCATGATGGCATAATACATGATCGGCTTAGCCCCTGGCGTAACGACGACCATGTCCGGCTTGAATTCCAACCCCCGTCTCGCCCCTTCCACTTCGGCTATGGTCTTGCGGAATGGCATTAAGCCGGCAGCGGGGCCGTAATGCGTGTAACCTTCATCGAGCGCCTTCTTAGCTGCCTCTATGATATTAGGCGCCGTATCGAAATCGGGTTCTCCGATCTCCAGATGGATAATGTCTTTGCCCTGGGCTTCCAGTTCGCGGGCGCGGGCGAGTACTACGAACGAGGTTTCCGTTCCAAGACGGCTAATACGATCGGCAATCTGCATGGAATATAAGGATAGAGTCCAGTTGAGTAAAGCGATACTAACGCTTCTAACTGTTCTTTTGTCTCAACTTTATATGGAGGGGACTACGGTTTTCTACTCTTGCGCGAGCTACTTGAGCATTAATGTTTTCGTACTTCCATTTTCGGTCCGCTCGATACGAATCGGGCCAACGCCTTTTTGGTAGTAGATATTATACTGTGGAAGATTGGTGGCAAGCACTCCACTCGACCAAGCCGCAAGATTTACAATGATAACGTTGTTATAGGTTTTGCCATTGAGAAACACTTCATTTTGGGCTCCTGAACTAGTTGCTTGATAGGAATAACCGCGGAACACCCCAGCGATAGAACTCTCGACGTAACCAGCCGTCCAAGTCAGGGACGTATCGAGAAGCACCAATGCGCCCGGAGTTAGCGATGGGGCCGTAGTAAGCGATTGATTCACGGGCAACCAGGTATTCGCATCGCTACGATAAAATACGCGCCCGCCGGCAAGCGCATAAATGCCCTTGTTCGGATCATGGCTACCCTGGAATGGAAACGCAAATTGCAGGACGGGATTTGGGGAATTCGGTGCCGAAAGCGTGGCAATATTCATCGAACCAATTCCGAAGTGATCGACCGATCCATCCAAACGACCGCCAAAAATGCTGTACCCTGTGGAGTAGAGCGCCGAATCGTTATCATTGGTAATCAGCTTTGTGCCACCTTGCGGGTTGATGTAATAGATACCACTCGCCGTAGAAGCATAGTTCGAAGCGAAGGCAAACACAGGGCTGGATAAGGTCGTTAATAGCGAATCGCTGCCTTCGCGGGGTATGTCATAGACCTGCCCATTGGAACCGGAAACTACTACGCCATCCAGGGAAGCTTCCATCGCGGTAACCGCACCCGCTGGTGAAGGAATTGGGCCGTGGACCTCCAAATCCCTCGAAAACCACCACAGTTGGGAACCGAGCGCCACCCAGAATTCATCGTCACGCTCCTGCCCGATGTCCGTAACGGCAAATGCCGTGATGCCACTACCATTGGAAAGTGTGTACGTAGCCCAATGGACTCCATCCGGAGACGTGAAAATCTGGCTTCCGCCTTTCTGGTAGGCAAATAAAAGGCCGCTCCCTCCAACGTCTTCGGCTAACGTAAGACCCGCCGCAGGCGCCCCGCCGACGCGGACCAGTGTATCGGAATGGAGATCTACCTGATACAGCACGGAATCCGAAATTGCATAGAGCTTGCCGGTATTGAAGCCGATGTTGACGGCAGCAATCGAGCGGATTGTCTCCATCCGTTGGGTAGGAACCGTCGTATCCTGCACGACCTGAAGGTCCGGATCGAGGCCCAGGAAATCGTTCGTGGAAAACCCCGTAAGGCTAATAGCGTTGTTCGAGCGCGTAACCGAAAGAGTCGTGTTCGATCCGGACGGTGCATCGTTGTCCACGATCGTCCCGTTGACATTTACGGTAATCGTGTGGACGTCGCCATTGCCGGCATTGTACACATACGTGGCATTACTATCAGCCCAGAAATAGGCGGAGAGGTCCGTATTGGGCGGTGGCGGTGGCGGCTGCGGAATCAGCGGAGAGCTGCAACCTGCAACGGCGATGAGGAGCGATATGTAGAATAATTTGCGCATCAATAGTGCAACACCAGCCCCACATTAATTCCAACGGCGCTGCTCCAGACGGTATGGTTCGCCACCGGATTCTCGAAGATTAAATTGCCTGTGAGCGAAGGAAGCGAAGTCATCACTTCATCATAGGTGACTTCCGGACGAATAGAAAACGCCGACGAAATCGGGATTTCGCTTGAGAGACCGGCACGTGCCATGAAGCCGGTACTATTAAGCCAAACCGCGCCTACATCTCCGCTGACAATCAGTGGAACAGAGCCAAGATTAAAAATCGGGTACGATAGACCGACGGTAGTCCATGCGGATCCGGTCGGCTTCGAAATCAGTTTAAATTCCGTCACCGACGCAAATTTGCCAATGGAGTCGCTGGAAATCGTAGTAAAGGAATTATACCCTCCCTGTACATGGAAAACGTACCGATCGCCCAGGTCAAAATCCAAACCGACCAAGAAACCATTGGTTGCTATCGACACGTCCTTTGCACTAATACCAATTCCATTCACCGAAAGAATGCGCTCATCGTCAGAGAAGTAAGGCTTAATTGCAATACCCTCGCTCGGCTGGACCGTGAGTGCTGTTAAGGTCTTCGCGCTATAGGTTGGTATTCCAACTGCCTGCGCCGTAACGGGCTTTAGAGGAACGGGTTGGGTCAGGCTGGCCATTGGCGGATTATCTTCCGCAGCAATATTGTTCGAAGCATGGCTTGGTATCATCGTAGGTTCGGCCAGAATGTGTCGCACGCTGGCCACGTGCGAGTTATTGGTCGCTTTCGATATATTGGCTGCCCGAGCGTTAGCAATTCCACTTGCGAAATTTTTGGGAGCCGTAGCCATCTGGTTTTGTGCCGCTGCAATTTTGGGAATACTAGTCCGTGCAGAGTTGCTCTCGAAATTATTCTTCAAGAATAACCCAGTCGTAAGTAGTGCCACTGCACCGCCGATGGAGACCGCCGTCGTCAGCGACATTCGCGTAAAGAACGCAATAAAGGGGTTTGCATTTTCTGTGATTACAGGCGCGGTTTCGGCGGCTCCGAACAATCCGGGGAGGAATGCAATAAGCCCGGGGATTCGGTCGGAAAGGGATTGCTTTACCTCAAGGGGCGCTTCGAGGGGTTCTCGTGCGGCGGCAATCAGGCGTTGGAGCGTCTCGTGTCCGCGGAAAATCGCGCGCGTTTCCGGATTTTCGGCAACTTCGCGTAGGAGCGACTGCGATCCCTCGCCGTCGAGCGAGCCATCGAAGTACGCGATAATGCGCTCTTCCAGTTTGGATTGTTCTTCGTTCTGCATCGGAGTGCTATTCGGTATAAGCTCTTTCATCCCTTGCGCCCCCATCCTTTTTTCTTCGGCGTTTCGCCGGTAACAACTTCTTGCAGCTCTTCCCGCAACAGTTGCTTTGCCCGATAGACCCGCTGCCGGCACGCCGCGACCGTAATGCCTAATTGTGCCGCGGCATCCTCGTAGCTGAATTCTTCGAGTTCTCGAAGCAGAAACGGCTCCCGCAGCTCTACGGGCAGTTTCGCGACCGCCTGTTCGAGCGAGCTGCGAAGCGAATCCTGTTCGGTTTCGAAATCTGGCTGCATGCGCGGGTCCGTCGAATTTAGCGTATCATTTAGCGCCTCGCCGGGGTGGCGCTTGTCGTAGCGAATCTGATTGAGGCACGTATTCGTCGCGATGCGGTAGAGCCATGCCCGGCCATTGGTCGCATCGGAAAATAAGTCTTTTCGCGAAAAGACTTTGACAAACGTGTCCTGAAATGCATCGTTCGCTTTTTCGGCATCGCGACCGCACATGCGGTAGCAATGCGTGTAAATCTCTTTGTGACGCCGCTCGAAGAGCGTATAGAACGCCGCTTCGTCGCCCGCCTGAAACCGTTGGAGCAGCGCGGCATCTTCCAGTTCCGCCAGTTCCGCCTTCGAAAGTTTCCGGCCAAGCCCATCGAGATGTGGCACTGCCTGCGCGCCTGTGATCGTACCGGTGATCGCACCGGTGATCGCACCTGCGGATGCGCCTGCTGGCGCGCCTGCGGAAGGTTCCGCCTGCGCAGCCTCTGCGATCGGCTGGGCTTCGGATATTAGGCGCACGGGCGGATTCGTCCGCGCATGTTCGATCCTAATTAGTTCCTCAGCCCCGCGCGTCCGAGGATGGACGGCAAGCCGTCCCGGTATCGGTAGTGCGAAGTCAGTCAATGGGTGGCGTCTCTTAGCCATGTAACCCTACAGCTAACGGTTTGTCACAGGATAGATTCACGAAATGGGGAAGATTAAGTGCCGTTCTGCCAGCAACCTATATTTTTGAAAATTGTTTGTTACAAAGCAGTCACTCAAGTGTTTAAACAACAACCGGGTCGAAAAATGAACCTCCTCCCGGGGTCAAAAACAGCAGGTCATAATTGAAAAAGTAACGAATCAGGCCGGTTTTTAAGCCGGATGATGGTTCTTTTTCGTTTTTCGAAAATATAGAGTGTTTCACCCCTGTCAAAGCAGGGCAGGGAAAGCAAGCGAAGAACAAAGGGAAGGGCTTGGCAGGAGTGCCAAGCCCTTTTTTTAATGCTCTCCGGTTTTGCACCGACTGCGACGAATCGCCGGCCCAATACGTTGCCTTTCTAAAAGATAGGATTCGTTCATATACTGTTAATTATTTCATGAATCAACAAACTTTCCTATCGCTCCTGAAAGTGGGGATTCTTTGAAGTGCCCCGCCTATTGGTGCCAACCTCCGTAGTTCGATGCGTGCTTTTCTTCCACATCGCTATGTGGATAACTTTTTTGGCCACCAACCCTATATAGAATAGGTGTTTGACAAAAAATGGGCTGAAAATCAAGGTCTTTATCCACGACTTGGAACTATTGGTGAAATATTTTGTTCCTTAGTTCCCAAGATTTGAGCGGAGTGGTGAGGCATATATGGAATTATATTCATGGTCGGCCTCTTGATTTCCGAATTTTTAAGTTGTATTTTTGTAGTGCTTTGTAATCATAAAGCGACCGGACCCGCCCCGGAGATACTCCGCCCAGATCCCCTCGGCTTCCTTCATCACTTTGAAACTTTTATTGCTATGAAAAATTCTCGATTCCTGAAACACGAAGGGAACTCTTCGTACACTCGGCACTCGGCGTGATTTTGCTTTTAAGCGTGCTTTGTTTTGCCGATGGAACTAAAGCGCAGTCCGTCACCAACATTGGTGGCACTAGCCAAACCGATGCTAACTCGCCCAGCATCACTTCCTTCCGAGGTGACCAGAATAATCTCGTTTGCGCATACGTTGCTGGAAGTGCAATACACGTTGCTACATCAACAAACAACGGCCAAGACTGGAATGATCCGACCGGGAATAGTGGATTAGCGACGCCTTCCGGAATGAATGCAATGGACGAGCCTCAAATATTGTCCGATTGGAACGGTGAGGATGTTTCGCTTGTGGCGAGGGGATATGATGATGCATCATGGAAAGGGCAGGGATATCAGATCGCTGAGTTCGATGCAGGAACCCAAACATGCAATACCATCACGCCTGCCAGCGCTGGCCTGAGCCACACACTATATACGCATGCAGGCATTTACTATGCGCATTCAACCGATGGCGGACAACATTGGTCCGGCTGGACTCCAATTGTAACGCTTAACAGCACCAATGAGACCGTAGATCATCCGCGGATTGCATTTCGACGAGATTATGCGGATTGGGTCAATGATGTCCCTGGGGTTATTACCTGGGAAGATCGGACATTAAGAGTATCAGTTGCCGCGCCGATCCGATTAATGGGAACTCAAATCGAACAGATATTTTAGTCCAATTTCGACCGAAGCTAACGGACCATTATTGCTCGTGTTAGATGGATTTTGGGAAGGGGCTGCGTATGCCATCGGACCATCCGAAATAATATTCGTAAATGCGTATGAAACCTCGCCGGTGAGATCGAGTTGCCCGGTTTTGCTTTCGATCAGGGGGATGCAGGATCCAAGACGAATTTCAAGCAGAAGATTGATGTCACTTTGAGCGAGGTTCGTTCCCGATGAGCCAACGGCAGAGATTCCTCCGGCATTGTAGCTAATGGTCGTGGCAGAGGTTGCGGGAAACCCGATTCCAGCGCCAAGCGTGAAATAGCTATACCGGAACGACGGACGAATGGACAAATACCCAAGCCGATAAGTGTAGTTAAAATCTTCGCCGTTTTGTGGATTAAAGCTGAATTGGCGCACGTCATAAACCAAAGCGACGTTCAAAGCAGCAGTTCGGCTGAACGGAAAATCCGCATCGGCCCCTGCACTATACGAGAAGCCACCGGAGGTTTTCGCTCCCTGAGCTGCCGTACCTGCACTAAAGGCTGCGCCTCCGGTAAAAACCGCGCCAAGCTTTGTGTCCGCCGAATAGTTGTCCAGAGGAGTTTGCGCGCGGCTGATGCCGGCAATACCGAATAAAATAGCAATTAGTAAAATTGATTTTTTCAATATGTTTAAGGAAAAGTTATTTCCGCTCTATACAAATTATCTCATCATAGGTTTGATAGTAAACCTTCTTGCCGTGAACTAAATAATCTCCGTTAAACGCATCATCCGAATAATTTTCATACCAGAAAAGAGGAGTGAAAAGAAACGTTGAGCCATCAACGAGCGATTGCCCCCAAAGCGGCGATGTAACATCGTCTGTTACCTCGTAAAGGCTTGCCGAATCAATTTCAGGCGTATGAATGGTAGACGTTCTTTGAGAAGCAGCACTGCGAACCCAATTTACGAGACCTTTGGCTGCATCAAGATCGAATGCAAAAAAATCTCCATTCCCAGTGTTGTATCCATAAATTTGTCCATTTTTTAAAAATGGTTGCCAGATGTATGGTGAAATCCCACCATTAACATTCGGGGAACTTCTCCATACTAAATTGCCGGACGAATCCATAAGTGCAACGCAATAACCAGGGCAGATTATAATCCCATTATCGGCAGGTAAGGGTGCAACATGGATCTCATTGTCATTTAATAGCTTCCAGTCTGGATAACCAATAATGTTACTATTCGGAGGTGGAATAGTCTTTGTCCAAAGAACTTTCCCGCTATTTGCATCTAACGCCACAACGACGCCGTCCCTATAAACTCCCGGTGTTATATTCTGCCACTTCGGGCAAGAACCAACATAGACAATGTCATTGCGGTAGCATGGCTCGCTCATTTCGAATGGAACTGCAGGACAGCCATTCGGCGAGTCCCATAATACCGAGCCGTCGGCCTTTGAAAGTGCTACTACATGTCCCGACTGAGTTGAGTAGAAGATTGCTGTGGAAGATGCAGCATACTTGCTCCAATAGAAAGAAAAATAACCATTGAGCGGATTGTTATCATCTTCCGTGAGATCATGCCGCCAAATTAATTGGCCTGTTGCATCAGAGAGGCAAACAACGGAAGCCTTAGCGCCGCGAATTGCAATATCCCCTGCCAAGGCATAGATTCGGCCATTCTCGAGCAGCATATCCATTGCCTCCCATCCTTTCGGATAGCCGCTTGGATTAATCCCGATCTCATTTTGCCAAATCGTTGCGCCGGTATTTGTGTTCAGGCAAATAAATCCTTCCCCGAAGCCGAAGACAATCGAGGAGTCATTAATCAGCAATGGACGCAAATTAGAGTTGCCACCTTGATTAAAGTTCCAAGGTGTCTTGACATGCCAAACGAAATTCAATGTATCAAAGGGAGGCCCGTTCCCGGTAATGGAAACAGGCCCGTTTGGGGGCCGGCACCCCGCTAATAGACTAAATAAAAGTGCGAACCAAGCCATGAAAGATGGAAATTGTTTCATCAGTGTGCGCCGACGTCGACCAAAGCAGTCTTGATGTTGCCACGTAAAGTAGCGTCTGAGTTATAAACGGCGTTGCCGTGATTTACATTGGAACCCGACAAATCCCTAATTGGCGGAAAGACATTGCGCATCGAATCGGTAGCCGTAAAAGTATCCTCGGCCATCATCGGAAGCTCATTGAGATCGTCGGTGTCTAACGGCACCGTAAAAGAGTTCACGAGATTCCCGGCCTGATCGTATTCCGAGACATTCGTTCCGTACGAAACTACTTTCCAAACCTGGCTCGATGCTGGCATCGAGGTATCCCTTACAGAAGGGGTTGTAAGTGTCTTAACGTACTTGAAGTAGTGATTATTCGTATCCGGGATTGAAACGACCATATGCCAAACGGACGTCTGGCGATTCGTAAAGGAAAGTTTCCAAGTGTCGGAACTATCCGCAAAAATACTTGGCAGCAGCGTGCTATCCGTTACAGTTTCGTCGTAGGAGAGGGTTCCACCGAGCTTCATCGCTTCGGTCAGGTGCAAGTTAAATTCCTGCGGCCCTGTGATAGGTGCGCGGCAGGACTCAAATATAATTACGATTGGAACTAATGCTCCAATCAGGAATAAAAATAGCCGTGGGCCGTGGGCCGTGGGCCGTGGGCCGTGGTACAGTGAAATGTTCCATTGGTTTTCAAGGAATTAGAGAGTTTTAAATGAACTCGAAGTCACAAAGGGGAAAAGTACAAACCCATTAGGGAGCACATCAATTCCCTGCTATTCAAAGAACTAACAATTAGCCCCAAGTCGGCGACATTCACGCCGATCAATTCTGGAGGGATTGCAATCGTCATTTTGAATGCTGGCAATCAATTGCCTTACGATCAATATGTAGTTCCTGTCGATACTTTCTATTGCTCAGATCTTACATTCGATTACTCGCAAGTCCAAGGTGGCGTTGCTGCCAACCCTCCACTTTCACATTTAAGATTTCATCGCTCCGGCGATCATCTGTTTGCTAATGCGGCTGGCCTACCCATCGAAATCCGCGTCACGAATCTTCTCGGTTTCGAGGTCCTGTCGAAGATAGCAACCGGAATGCTCGATCTTGATCTTGCGGGATTACCGGACGGAGTCTATTTTGCCATTGTAGAAAGCGGCGGCGAGCGGCAGGTAAAGCGGATTGCGGTGGTGCATTAGAAGCCTTGTGTGGGGACCGGAGTATACTCCGGTCCCCACACAAATGAGGGTAGAATCAAAGAATCTGGCGACGGCTGGAAGAGTAGGTGTAACAAAATGGATTTTGCCTGATTGATACGGAAAAGACAAAACCCGACTTATGAAACCCCTCATCCTTCCACTACTATTAACTCTGTTTCTAAACTCGAACGCAAACGGCCAATGGGAACCCACCAGCTTAGCGCGATCGACTGAGTGCCTCGCTACTATTGGCGAGCACATAATAGCAGGCGCAGATCACGCATATTATTCAACCGATGAAGGAACTACCTGGCAAATCTCCTCTATCCAAGAGCCAGGGTTCTTTTGCGTGAATGACTCACAGGTTTTTGCCACCACCTATCAAGTACTGGCTGGCGGACGCGTTTTACCATCGGGAATTTTTCTTTCTACGGACAGCGGCGCGACCTGGATTGAACGCGATTCAGGCCTCCCGAGAACATATTACACTGCGATGCTTGCCTTCGGCGATACTGTTTTTGCAGGGGTCGGAGGCCAGGTGTGGCGATCCATAGACGATGGAATTACATGGGACTCCATCGGTAGTGGCATTACGCCTCTCGCTGGTGTTTTTGACGGAATCGTTTCAATCGGCGGCAGCCTATTCGCAAACCACCACGGCATTTTCCGTTCGGACGATTTTGGATTGCATTGGTATTCCGTTCGTGATAATGGAGCTGATATAATCGCTGCTCACGATTCGCTGCTTTACGCAGGCGATAGCACGGTTTGGGTCTCTTCGGACAAAGGGAACACATGGCTCGTGCGAGGGGCCGGACTTCCTTCCAATTCTGTTGTCCAAGCATTTGCTTTCTGGGATTCCATAACATTCATCGCTGTGGATTCTCTCGCCCCAACATGCCGTGTTTATCTTTCGTCCAATCGCGGCACTTCCTGGCGAGAAGTAAGCTCAGGACTTCCAGCAACTTTCAACTCTGCTCTAACCGTCGATAGTGAGTATGTCTTCGCTGCCACCAAAGGCCCCGGCGTCTGGCGGCGCTCGCTGGCCGATATTCTTGGTTTAGCCTCTGTGAAATCGGAGACATCACTAAGGGAACCATTATCGTCGATCTCGCAAATCGGTAGCCGCCTTGCATTGCACTCTTCGGGCAATTGTGAAGTCCAGATATTGAATCTCCTCGGTGCCGAAGTCCTTGCGAAGCGCGGCGCGGGAACGCTCGATCTCGATCTTTCAGGACTTCCGGCAGGAGTGTACTTTGCGGTCGTGCGGGCGAACGGCACCCAGGAAGTAAAGAAGATTGCCGTGGTGCAGTAGGGTGTAACATACCAGCAGTTCGCGTGTTATTTAGTCCGACCCCAAACCATGGAGGTGTCTATGAAGCGCATTCTCGTTTTTTTCGTGTTTTTTCCCGGTCTCTTGCGCGGCCAGACGATTTCGGTGGGCCCGGTCGCACCGCTTGCGTATTGCCAGGGCAATTCGCTCACGGTTTCTTACTCCGCGAGCGGTTCCTTTGCAGCCGATAATTTCTTTACTGTGCAGCTATCGGACTCGATGGGTTCCTTCGCCTCCTTTGTTAATGTGGGTCACGATACCGCACGAACGGGATCCTTCAAAGTGAAGCTCCCATGGCTCGAAACCAACCTACGGGTCCGTGTCGCTTCCACCGATCCCTATCTTTGGTCCAACGATAATGGCAGCGACATCAGCGTTTACGCGTTGCCTCCCCCGCAAATCGGCATTAAGAACCTATCCGGGAAAATGGCGACTTCGAGCATTATCGGCTTCGCCGGAGACGATTTTCAGCTATGGGATGCAGGAAAAGAATCACCGGGTTCCACGTATCGGTGGCAGTTCGATAGCGCTGCGGGCGTGCCCGTCGGAACGGACTCCGCGGTTCAGGTAACCTTCCCGCTCGATGGCGCGACGATGGTTAAACTTTACGTAACCAATCCCAATGACTGCACGGACAGTGCTTCGGCCTCCTACACCTTGCTCTCGTGCAGCCCGGAGATTCCCAAAGGCGCGACAGTCATTTCCGGGGCCGCGGACGGAATCGGTGGATGGAGTGTGGTTGAATTAAAAGCTGGCGCAAACTTGACGGGAGTGGTGAAATGGAGCACGGTCTTCGCCGAGCCTGGCTCATCAATCTCAGGCGCAATCTTCGACGTGGGAACGGTGTACCTCGAATCTGGGGCATCGTTCGCACCCGATGCCGGGGAAGAGGGGGCCGACAACCACAATACTATTCTAATGTAGTGTCTCCAATACTTCTTTACCTCTTATAACTTTGTCGAGAATGGTATCGGCGTCTTTGGTCAAGGTGAAAATTTTGGGATGTTGATTATGTTCGGCCACGAAGTCCATGATTCGATCGACGAGTTCCTTGACGCTGAGGAAGACGCCGCGCCGGATCATCTTCGTAGTGATGGTGCTGAAGAATCGTTCCACCATATTGAACCACGAAGCGCTGGTTGGCGTGAAGTGAAAATGCACGCGCGGATGCTGTGCAAGCCATGCCTTGACGCGCTCGGTCTTATGGCTGCTGTAGTTATCGAGAATGACATGCAATTCGAGTTCCCGGGACATGCACTGCTCCACGGTTTCCATGAAGGCCAGAAATTCGTCCTGTCGATGACGCGGCTTGCACGCTCCGATCACCGTGCCATCGAACATGTTCAGGGCCGCGAAGAGTGTGGTGGTGCCGTGCCGTTTATAGTCAAGTGTCATCGTTCCAAGGCGTCCCGGTTTCAAGGGCAAGCCGGGCTGGGTGCGATCCAACGCTTGGATCTGACTCTTCTCATCGACCGAGAGCACCAGCGCCTTCTCCGGTGGATTCATATACAATCCGACCACATCGCGCACCTTCTCGACAAAGTGCGGATCGGTCGAGAGTTTGAAGCCTTTGACGCGATGCGGTTTCAGTCCATGTTTTCTCCAAATGCGATGCACGCTGGCACGCGAGATCCCGATGGCTGCCGCCATCGTGCGCACACTCCACTGTGTCGCGTTCGGCGGCAGCGTGTGCAACGTGGCTTCGAGGACGCGGGCCTCGGTCGCGGCGTCAATGACAAACGATTCCCGCTCCCGACGCGCCGGATGCGTCAGCGCCGTAATGCCGCCGTCCCGATACCGACGAATCCACACGTCAATCGACGGACGACTGACGTTCAACTGCCGTGCAATGCGGCTTTTCGTCATGCCGCCCAGATACGACCGAACAATTCGTGCGCGCATGACCACACGTTGCGCTGTGTTACCGTTTCGAATCAAATCATCCAAGGCCCGGCCCTCGGCCGTCGTCGCGGAACGAATCAAATCTTTCATTCCAACGACTACGAATACACGGCCCATAAGTTGTTAACAAAATGCGGAGACACTACACTAGCGTGACAGCAACTTGCGAAACTCGATCGAATCCCTGACATGGATGCGCGAGAGGCGTGCGAGCGTTCTGATATTATTGAGTGAATCTCTGACAAAGACGCTAAACCCAGGATTCGCAGTACCCAGCCCGTAAAAATTCGCATGTATCGGGCGCACCATGTCCGGATGGAGCTGGGGAGTGACTGGTAATTCGTGCAGCGACGGATGTGGCGGAGCACCGGATGACTTTCCTACGTATTTTACGCGAAAGCAATGATCGTACGACGCTTTCAACGCACGGCCGGATCGAATGCGCTGATTTGCGGGCCGCTGCCCCTGTTGCGCAAGGGTGTCGCCAACTGAGCGAATAAACGACAGGTCTGTTGTAAACCGATAGTATGGGAAGGTAAGCGAATCTATCGGCCAGCGTTTACCGAGCGTCCACAACTTTCCCGGAATTCCACAAACAAAAACCGGCGAAAACCAGAGCACCGTCACGCTCCCTCGGGTGTGCTCCGTGACATGAAGGCATTTCCCCTTCAGATAGGAGATTAGTGCTCGTTTCCCGAAACGAGCAGTCGCCAGCGTTTCAAGATTCAGTCCGTCGAGGTGGCCCGTGTTGCGATAGTTCCAGCTGCTCACAAGACTCGTGTCCCATATACCAGTTCGAAAATCCGCGGAGCCATACCGATCCGTATCGAGAATGTAGGAAAGCTCGCGGGGTGCGTGCCACGCGAACTTTATTGTGCCGGGATAGTTGGAACTTTGTTGCACATCGAACGGCTTGCCCAAACTATCCTGAAGAACGTGGAGCATCGTCGTGCCAACACCAGTGTCCCGCCCATCCGGTCCGAATGACGTGAAGTAGATACTGTCGATGCGACCGCTGGAATCGAGGCCAACGCCCAAATCGCCCGGAGCGCCGAAGATGTTTACTTTGAAAAAGTACTCGGAACGATGCCCAGGGTGCCAGTCCGAATCTGGCCTTCGAAGTTTCGCAAGCAACTCCGAGATGGATGAGGGCTGCCAATCCGCCTGTGGTCTTCGAAGTTCCGCAAGCAATTTGGAGAAGGACATGCCGAGACGTGGATAGGCAGTCGGCGTGTCAGCCAATTTGCGGATTGCAGGAATCTCAGGCATCTGGAGAATCCAGTCACGTAATCGGTCTCCGCTATCGCTTTTCAATTTCAGATGCCACACAAGCGCATAGACTCTCGTGCCGCGATCGCTGTCTTGGCTGGTGATCGTTACTCGAACGGCAGTGTCAGGTGAGTCTTCATCTATAACTGCGCTGATCGAACGAATCCCAGCAAAACCGTTCAGCCATTCGTTGTATGGATGAGAAGCCTGATACGAAGGCGAGAGCATCGAGTATGCGTATCGCCTGTTCGATTCGTGCTTTATAAAGGCGCCATAAACTGGCGGTGTTTCGTTCAGCGATCTATAGAATAGTTCCACCTTCCAGTAGGGCCATCCCCAATTCACTTGCACCTCGACCGGCAAGAATCTAACGGTGTCTCCCTCCCCGACGATGCGCTGATGATCGTCGGCGCTCGGACAGCACTGCGATTCCTGATCATAGTTGAGCCAGTCGGCAGTAATGACATCCAGCGTGTCGCCAT
>JAKAIL010000296.1 GCA_021825235.1 Bacteroidota bacterium
GGAAACGTTCGCCTTCAGCGAGTCGGCCAGTTCCACCAATTCCGATTTCAGCGAGCGGTATTTTCTCGTTAGCCGCTTCGCTTCACGCTCGAAGATCGCAGTGGGTTCGATTCTATAACTCACGAAGGAATTCGTCGAGCGTTTTGGACTTGATCTTATTCTTTCGCTTCAATTCTACTTCGGCGAGCGCTTCCGCAAGATCCGACTTAATCTTCGCCCGCTGCGTTAGCTCCCGCACTGTACGTGTAAGCCGCTTCCATTGCGCGACCGGAACCTGCACCGCCTGAACGTTCCCGGCAGCATCATTAACGTATTGAATCGATAATCTCATAAATTCCTAACCCCGCCCGCACGGCTTCTGTGCCCAACGGTGTGGAGCATGCTTCAGCTTGCTCCAAAGATGCAGGGCCAAGCTGAAGCATGGCCCACACCCTTATAAAAATCCTGCCACAGGCGGATGAACCGTTCCTCGTCGATAAGCTCGATGTGGATTGCTATCGGATGTAGTGAATCTGGTCGCGAAGATCATCATGCGCATCGAGCGTTCGCAAGATACGCCGCAGCACTTCGCCAATCGGAAGTTGTGGGCATGTCAGGATTCCGAAATGATGACGACCCGACTCGATATACTCGCAATGCAGTGCCGTATAATCTCCGCGGTTAAAGGTGACGAACGCGCGTTCCAATCGGACTGCTAGCGCAAGTTGGTCCGGATCGGCATCACCACGAGTGCCCACTTCCTGAACACGGACCGCATCGATGCCGCGTGCGCGCAATGCCGTAGCGAGGCCACCCTGCAAATCCTCATCGAGCAGTAGCCGGTGCTTCACGAAGGACGTTTTGCAGCCTTAGCCATCGCTTCCCAGCGGTCCACATCGTTGTTCTCGGCGATGTTCGCATCGATCTCGGGTTTGTGATCGAAGTAGTAACTCAATGCCGAAAAGACCTGACCGAAATTCAAATACGGCAAAGCGATCAGAATCTCATCGACGGACATCCCGATGTTAAAATAATTGGCGATACTCCGCACCGGAGTGCGCGTCCCCTCCACGATAGGAATCCCGCTCAATATGCGAGGATCGGACGTAATGTGGGAATAACCAACAATTTGTGCTGCAGCCTGCATAAAAATAGTAACCCCGCCCGCGGGCCTTCTGTGCCCTACTCGCTCGGCGCGAGAAGATACACTGGCACGAGCGGCAGAAGCGCCTTGTCTTCATCGGATGAGCGATCATCCGTCATCTTGGGATAGAAATCCTGCTTGAGAGTCGGATGAAACGTTCCTCGTCGATAAGCTCGATGTGGATGCGGGAATTGTGGGCAGCGACTTCCGATCTTTCCAATCTGGCCGCCGCGAAGTATGAGCGACACTCTGGATCACTGCTTCCTCATTATCGATCCGATAGAAAATGGAGAATGGGAACCGCTCGAGCTGTTTGACGCGAACTTCATCCGAATAAATAGAATACATATAGGGCGAGCGACCAATTGCTTCGACGGCCCGTTCGATCTCGTCCAGAAATGCTGCGGTGGCCCGTGGGCTTTCGGCAAAATAGAATGCTACCGATTCGAGAATTTCATCTTCGGCAGGCGAAAGAAATCGGACTTTCACTTGCCTAAAACACTTGCACGAATTCTGGCGAGAACTTCTTTCGCATCGTGGGATTCTATTTTACCGCGCTTATAGGCATCGAACCGGCGGTTGCTTTCTTGGACCCACGCCGAAAGGTGCTTATCGCTGTTCGCTAAGTCGATGGCCAGCCGCTCGGCGAGTTCGACTTTGCTCTCACGGTCCAGTGCCAATGCTTCCGAAAGCACCTCTTCAAAATTGTGGCTCATACTTTTTCTAACTCCGCCCGCGGGCGTTCTGTGCCCTACTCGCTTGGCGCGAGCAAATAGACCGGCACGAGCGGCAGAAGCGCCTTATCTTCATCCATCATCTTGGGATAGAAATCCTGCCACAGGCGGATGAAACGTTCCTCGTCGATGAGTTCGATGTGGATGCGGGAATTGCGGGAAGCGGAGACGGCGTCGGGAGTGAAGCCGCCGGTTGAGATGAAGATGCCGACATCACCATCGTTGCGGAGAAGTCCGAGAAGTTGGTGGACTTCCGCGCCAGTCGCCTTCGAATCGCGGTGCTTGACTTGCAGGCGAATGCGAGGCGTAACGGTTCCCAACGGATCGCGGTAAGCGATAATGTCAATTCCTCCATCACGTCCGCGAGGTGCTACGAACGGAGTGTAGTAGCCCATACCTCGAAGAAGTGCGGCACAAATATCCTGGAACTCGTATGGGTTCCGGGAATCGAGATACGCTTTAATTCCGTCGAGCGCTTGCCCCTGAATATCGTCAAGCGTTATAGCTGTATCTTTTTCTTCCGCAACCTCAATTCCATTGCTTTCCTCAAGTTCGTCACCAGAAGTTACCACTTTCGGGTTTGCTAATCGCCAAGATTTATAGCCTTCGCGAACCTTTTCAAACAATTTATCCGGCCCAGAAGCAACGGCCTCCGAACCCTCAGGAGTCAGATACCAATTGCCACGTTTCTTGATTAAAAAGCCTGCTTTGGATGCATCAATAGAATAAAAGCTGAGAATAGCTTTCCAACGCTCATACGGACGATTCTCGTACCGCGATTTTTCCCATTCGGTCAGCTCAACGCGTTGTGGAATTAACTTCATAACGTCGCTGGACTTCATTTCCCCACCGTTCTCCTTAAGGATAGCTAAGGCCGCGTGGAGCGTCTTTGTTGCAGCTTCGATGCTTGGAGCTTTCTCGGATTTCATTGGGTCTTCACTTCTTGATTAGCACGAACGGCCCTTACTGGCTTCATATTAGCCTCCCTTACTTCTTTTCATCATCCACCACCTCGAAGTCGGCATTTTCGACTTTGGGGCCGGCCTGTCCATCCGGTGGTGGCTGGTGGCCGTTGCCGCCGGGTTCCCCGCCCGGCCCTCCCTGAGGTCCGGCCTGCTGGTACATCTGCGTCGAGACTTCGCTCCAGGCGCGGTTCAGCGCGTCGGCTTTGCTATCGTATTGTATTTTCATCGCGTACTCGGCGCTTGCCGCTGCATTCCCTCCTGAAGATACCTCTCGACAAGCAAATCGACCGGCATGTGCTCCTGCCTTGCTCGTGATTCGAGATGATGCAGTGTCGAAGCCGGGATTGCGACGTGCTCCAGTTTCTCGCGTTGTTTCGCCTCCTCCGGGATTTCCGGCTTGCGCGAAAAATCGTATTCTATCTTGCCGTTGTAGAGATCGGAAATCGGGAAAATGAGGTCATAATCGCCCCACATCAAGTCTCCATCCACCAGACGGAAGTTTTTAAACTCATCGAGGGACCAATACTTCGTGATCCAGGGCCGCGGCGCATCGCGCAGATAGTCGTGAAAATCGACGACGCGCACGGTTCCATCGCTAAACGTCAATCGTAAGCGATATCCATCGACGTATTCGGCTTCATCCACGTCGATGAACGAACCTCCAACGGGTGTCAAATCATGCGTAATTTTCATCGGATTCTTTTGGTAATGCGGCGTATCGGTGGCGCGATGCCAGTTTCCTTAAATTCCTTCCACGAGCGAATAATCTCAGCGGCTTCATGCTCCAGGAGTATTTCAAAATCTCTTTGCTTTGCGGGCGATAATGGCGCTCTCTTTTTCACCGTAACGTAGCGTATTTTGACTTCGCCATTCTCCTCTGTAATCTCCGCTTTGGTCTCTCGTCCTTCGGAGCGACCATGCACATGAATTGGCATGTGATCGCCCGCGAAGAAGGATACATGGATGCCCAGATAGTCATATAGCTTCGGCACTTTACAATAAGTCCACAGCCCGAATGGAAGT
>JAKAIL010000058.1 GCA_021825235.1 Bacteroidota bacterium
AACGTTATAAATTGCAATCATCACGCTGTTTGCTGCGAAATTGCATTCCGCAGAAAGGGGAGCGAAATGCAATTCCGCACTACACCATCCTTACACATGCTTCTCGGCATGGTAGGAACTGCGCACGAGCGGCCCGGCTTCGACAATGCGAAAGCCCATATCAATACCAATATCGTGCAACTCCTGAAATTCCGAGGGCGGAACAAACCGGGCAACCGGCAGATGGTCCTTCGTCGGCTGGAGATATTGGCCGAGCGTGAGAATGTCCACGTTTATTGCAGCCAAATCGCGCATGACCGAAAGCAACTCCTCGCGCTCCTCGCCCAGTCCTAACATAATTCCCGTTTTGGTATTGAACCCAGCCTCCTTGGAGCGCCGCAACACTTTGAGCGACCACGGATATTTTGCCTGCGGCCGCACCATGCGGTACATGCTGGGAACCGTTTCGGTATTGTGGTTCAGAATATCCGGCCTGGCTTCCAGAATGCGGTCCAGGCACTCGTCCTTGCCCTTGAAATCCGGGATGAGGACTTCAATCGTCGTATTCGGATTGAGCCGCCGCACTTCACGGATCGTTTCGGCGAAGATGATAGATCCGCCGTCTTTCAGCTCATCCCTGTTAACGCTGGTGATCACGGCATGACGCACGCGCATTGCACGGACGGCTTCGGCCACGTGAATTGGTTCCTCCTCATCCAGTTTGGAGGGGCGTCCAGTTTTTACGGCGCAGAACCCACAGGAGCGCGTGCAGGTATCGCCCAAAATCATGAAGGTGGCCGTGCCGGCATTCCAGCACTCGCCCATATTGGGGCATCGGGCCTCCTCGCAGACGGTATGCAGGCTCTTGCTGCGCATGAGGTCCTTCAGATGGCTATAGGTCTCGCCGGAAGGCAGCTTCACCTTGAGCCATTCGGGCCGCGCCGGGCGTGCGAGAGGCGCTTCCGTAACCGGTAATTCAAGCAACATTCTAACCCGTAAACAGGTAAACAGCCGCTTACGTTTAGGGTTATTGCTTCACGATCGTAAACTCCACGCGGCGATTAAGTTGCCGGCCTTCCTCAGTATCGTTCGTGGCCACGGGTTTCGTATCGCCATAGCCTTTGACCTTCAGCCGCTTCGTGCCGATCCCTTTGCTGATCAGATAGGTTGCAACGGCTTGCGCGCGAGCCTGCGAGAGCTGGTCGTTAAACGAAGCCGTTCCCACATTATCCGTATGACCACCGATGGCAATCTCCATATTGGGATTATCGTGGAGCAGTTTTACGACCCGGTCCAGCTCGGCAAAGGATTCGGGACGCAATTCGGCTTTGGCCGTTTCGAAAAAGATGTTGTTGAGTCGCACGACTTCCCCTTTTTCGATCGGCACTAGCATAAGATCGCGCTGGATTTCCTGGTATTCGGTTTCTTTGGTGAGATCGAGGTTCTCGCTTACCGGCACATACCCGGGTGCTTCCGCGCGATAGCCATAGACCTCCCCAGCGGGCAGCGCTATCTTATAGGCTCCGGTCCCGGGGCTGGTGCGCGCACTGCCTATATCCTTACCCGTCTCGAGGTTCTCGTATTCGATATCGGCCATGACCGGCTTATCGGTTTTGGCGTCCACCACATGACCACTGACCAAAAGCACCGGGCGTGGACGCAATGCTTCCGGCAATTTTACTCGAAAGATATCTCCCATCCCGATGGAATTTTCGGTCGAAACGAAGTAGGCGTATTCCCCGGAAGCGGGAACGGTGTAATACGCATCCCACCCCGGCGTATTGAGCTGCGGGCCCAGGTTTTCCGGCTCGGACCAATGCTGCCAGGTGGAATCGAGCCGGCGAGAAATGTACATATCCATCGAACCATAACCGGAAAAGCCTTCAGAGGCAAAATAGAGCGTCTTCCCATCGGAGGCGAGAAATGGCGTGGCTTCATCCGCAGCAGAATTTACATCAGGACCTAAATTTTTTGGTTCCGACCATGTTCCATCCGGCTGCAAAAAGCTCACGTATAAATCTTTTCCACCATAAGAATCTGCGCGGTCTAAGCTAAGTATTATGGTGTGGCCATCGCTCGAAAGGCAAAACTCCACAAAGAGCGCTTTCGTATAATAGTTCTTCATCACCACCTCCTGCGGGGCACTCCATCCACCAGCAATACGGTGCGTAAGCCAAAGGCCAAAGTGCGCCTTGCTGGCATCCCCGTTTGGAGGATAGGTCCCGCCCAGCAATAACGTATTACCATCCGGCGTTACGCTGGCGACGAACGAACCATATCCATTATTGAGCGTGGGGCCGATATTCACAAGAGGTTCCCACTCCCCGTCGGAATCCTGGGTGGAATACCAAATATTGTCATTGTTATTGGCGTCCTGTGGCATACCGTCCGGACGGCGATAGTTTTGAGGATGGTTCTTACGGTCCACGTAAAGCGTGTTTCCATCCGGAGAGATGACCGGCAGCACCTCATCATAAATCGAATTGATATTCGGCCCGAGATTTTCGCGTGGACCCACATTCACATTCGGGGCAACGTTTATTTCCGCATGGACGGGCGTCGTTAAATTGGAAATACCAATGGCATCGATCTCATTCGGACCCTGCACCAATCCCGGCTGTAAAACAACTTCTACAGCAGCCACTTTATAGAGCGTCATCGGCTCGAAAATCCAATGGGCCACTTTCGCTTCGATTCCATCGAAGTGCGGGCGATAGACAACGGAATCTCGTTTCCGGTCATCCTCATCGAACAGAATAATTTTTTCGATAGCGCCCGGATAATAGTTCTCTGCCACAGCAACCTGCTGAATCCTCATCGGATTCGTATAGCCGACTTTGATCCACTCTTCCTGCGATCCCTGGTCCGGATCGTTGGGCAGCCAGGCACAGGGGCTGTCTCCCGTCGCAGGACATTTATTCGGTTTGCCTAAGGCCTGTTCCGCGCTATATTGGTGGGATCCGTACGGCGTCTTCTGAGAGGAATATCCAAGAAGTTGGCTCGCCCATTCCACATGTTGTGCGCGGGCCAACCCACTGGCAAATAACGAACATGCTAACACTGCACTGAACGTCAGTGCGCTCCGCCAAAACTTCGCTCTCTTGAGTTGCATGAGAAAGAGTGACATCGGGCGAGATGTAGCCGGTTAAGTAATGTCCTTGAAATCCGCGTCGGTAACATGGGTACGGTCGATCCGGGGAGGTGGCGGAGGAGCGCGACGCATCTGGCGAGCGATCCGTTCTTCCCGCCATTCACGATCTCGTTCGTTATACCCGCGCATCATCGGCGACGCAATACGCCGATACGCCAAATACAAAAGGAAAGCGATAAAAACGATTTCAACCATTCGCGCCACTTTCAGCGAACACCGGGCCGCATAAAATCGTCAACGGATTTATGATGAAGAAAAAGTGAGATTGTAGAATCAGGAAGAGAAAATAGGAGTCGGAGGCGGGACCGAAAGATATTCAACCGGTGGATGCGGCTCCCGATAGATGGCTTTCAGTAAACGGTCCACTTGCTCCGTATGCGTGAAAAAATCGACATCCGAGGCATTGACTACGATAAGCCGCGTCTCGCGGTAATGAAAGAAGAAATCGTTATAGGCATTTACAACGTCCGACAAATATTCCGCTGAAAGGTTTTGCTCGAACGGGCGGCCGCGCCGATGCACCCCTTCTAAAAGCTCCGGAACTCCGGCCTGCAAATAAATCACCACGTCCGGCACCGGAACGGTCTTTACCAGTGCCTGCTCCACCTCGTTATAGAGCGCCAGTTCATCTTCGGTAAGATTGAGCGAAGCAAAAATGCGATCTTTGGCAAACAGGTAATCGCTCACGATATTGTCGTAGAAGAGGTCGGTCTGGAGTACTTCTTTTTGCTGACGAAACCGTGAGAGGAGAAAAAAAATCTGGGTTTGGAACGCATGGGTCCGGCGGTCGGCGTAAAAATCGGAAAGGAACGGATTTTCCTCGAACTGTTCGAGCACGAGTTTCGCTCGCAGCCGTTCGGCAAGTAATTCGGCGAGCGTAGTCTTTCCGGCTCCGATAGCCCCTTCAATGGCGATGTAACTCAACGGTGGATTGCTGTGGGTTAGATGATAATTTCGGTTTTCGTTACACCGGCATTCCCGATGTTGCTGGCAAGTTCCCTCATGGTCTGGTGTATAGCCGGATGCATGAAGCCGGGATCGAGTTCGGCCATCGGAATAAGCACAAAGGCTCGCCGTACCAGTTCCGGATGCGGTATCACGAGTTCCGGCGAGTCATCGAGCACGAGATCGCCGTAAAACAACAAGTCGAGATCGATCTCGCGCTCGTGCCATTTCGGGCGACTCGTCCGACCCAGTGCTTGTTCCAACGCTTTAAGTCGGGCGGCAAGTTCAATGGGGCCCAGTTGTGTGCGAAGTTCGAGCACCGTATTGAGATAATCTGGCTGCGGCACCCCTCCAACCGGCGTTGTTTCATAGATGGATGCCACTTTTGTAATTTCCCCTACGGTCTTTAACGCTTTCAGAGCGGCGGCAAGATAGCCTTCGCGCGGCTCGATATTGGAGCCCAAACCAATGAAGGAACGCGCCCATCGGATGTCCTCCGCGTTCATCGGTCCACGCGTGATTTGCTGCATTCCACTTCAACGGTATCCAGCACCACACCCGCGGAAACACCGGGCTTCCGAATGCGAACGATTACTTCATCCGCCGGGAATTGATGGAGCAGTTCTGAAGCAATCGCATCCGATAACGATTCCAGCAAATGAAATCGCTTCGCTGCACTGATCGAAAGGACGGCCTGCTGGAGTTTCACATAGTCAATGGTGTCGGAAAGCTCATCGCTTTTCGCGGCATCCTCGAGTTTCGCAGACAGTTCTACGTCGATCTCGAAACGCGCACCATGCTCACGCTCGTGCGCATGCGCGCCATGATACGCATAAATCTGAATATTTTTGAGGCGGATCCACATTGCACAAATTTACGGCAAAATTCTACCGAAAGCCATATTCCTTCCAACGTGAGTCCACGTTCCGAACTATTTCTTCCGGCATGATACACGGATTGGGATACCCCGGCTTCCATGTTGCATCGATACCCATGATTCCCTCATATACCGGGCTTATACCGGCCAGAGAAATTTTGGTGAAGAGAACATCCCGCGCCGCATCGAAGCGCGTGAAGATACCCCAGATAATTTCCATATCGCTCTCCAGGTTCACGTCTTCGCTGACAGCGGCGACAATCTTGGTGCCTTTCGGAAGCTTTCCGACATTCGTTTCTAAGGTTAACTTCTGGACGACTTCATAGCCAGTTCTGCTGGACTGCATGGAGACGTTTGAGGAACTACTCGCACTCAATTTTACAACGAGTAGCGTATCTTCCAGGAGCTTCCACTCCCGAATTCGGCTGTCAAGGTTTTTGGGATCTTCGAAACCACTGCCAGTCCTTGCGAGATAGGGGCTTGCCGTGCGTGCTGGATACGCGCCGCCACTGGCTGTTGTAGAAAGCTTTTCGGTTGCGTCCAGCAGCATTTTGCTTCCCAGGTTCATGGTGTAGCTCGTGAAGTCGAGCGTGTCCATCGCCGTGTTTGTCAGAAGCTGAAAATCGTAATGGGGATCGAAGTTATCGCGAATAGCCCGCAGCAAAGCTCGGAAATTGCGATTATTAACCTGCTCGCTCACGGCAATCCCACACTTTGTAAGCGAAAGCTGACCGTCCGTGACCACCCCTAATGTCGCCTTCATCGCCTCCTTTGCATACCGCTGTTTCGTTCGTATTCCGAGCAAGTTATGAAAGCCGGCCTCATAAAAGGCCCATACGTCATGGACTTCGGGATGTGTTAATCTTACGAGCGGTCCCAAAATAAGCTGGCCTGCGTCGCCCAGCCACTTATCCTCCATCGGCGGCTTGCCAACAACGGTCGCTGCAAAAACCGCTTTTGGTAAATGCGAGATCGCTCGGATATGAAACACCGGAAACATTGCCGCGTGGGAGTAATGCCCGAAATGATCGCCAAAAGGTCCCTCCAACTTACGCTCGAATGGCGGAACGATTCCTTCGATGAGGAACTCCGCCTTTGCCGGTACATCGATGGAAACGGAAAGCCCTCGGCGCATCGGTGTGGCGCGCCCTCGCAAAAATCCCGCGAAGAGGACTTCGTCCAATCCTTCCGGAAGTGGAGCCACGGTTGCAAGGAGCAGCGCCGGATCAGTCCCCACCGCCACCGCGACTTCGAGCGGCTGCCCCAACGCCTCTGCCCGATGGTAGTGGAATCCTCCACCCTTCTGGATTTGCCAGTGCATCCCGGTTTCTGCGGGACCATATACCTGCATCCGGTACATACCGAGATTTCGCTTTTTCATCTCCGGATCGTATGTAAATACTTGCGGGAGCGTGATAAACTTACCGGCATCTTCGGGCCATGTCTGGAGAATAGGAAGCGTTCCCAAATCCGGCGCATCGAGCGTCTGCCGTGGCTCTTCGGGGCTCGTCCGCCGCACCCGCGCTGCAAGCAAACGCTGCCATAACGGGCGAGCAGCCCGCCAGGCCGCCTGTGGCTTAGGTGGCATAATACGTTCGGCGAAATGGATAAGCTGCTCGCCCAAACGCGCGGGGTCCTCGCCAAGCGCGATCTCAAGACGCCGGTCGCTGGCAAGCACATTCATAGCCAGCGGGAACCGGGAGCCTTTAATCCGTTCGAACAACAGCGCTTTGCGCCCTTCGGAAAGGGCACGGATTGCGATCTGCGGCGCTTCAAGGACCGGATCGACTTCCGCCGTAACGCGCTGAAGCTCTCCATCATGCTCCAGGCGCGTGAGGAATTGCGAGAGCGTATCGAAGCCGCGTTCCGGGGAGGAAGCCATTATTCAAGTTCCTCCGCTCTCCAGCCCTTACCCATTTCCACTCCCAAATGCGCAAGCACTTTATTGACAAATCCCTGCACGTATTCTTTCACCGTCGCCGGAATATAATAGAGCGGCGGAGAAATCGGCATAACAATAACGCCTTCCCGTGAAAGCCTTGCCAGTTGCTCGAGCGTTACCGTCGAAAGTGGCGTCTCACGAACGCAGAGAATGATTTTTCGCCGTTCTTTCAAACACACAGCAGCCGTCCGAGTTATAAGCGTATCGCCAATTCCCGATGCGATTTTTCCAATCGTGCTGGTGGAGGCGGGAATGATTACAAATGCATCCATCGTATTCGTGCCGGAGGCAAGCGGAGCGGTGAGGTCGGAATCAGCGAATAGCTTCTTACAAAGTGGCGTAATTTCCAGGAGCGGATCGGACACCCGGAGTTCATCCTTCATCACCGCCTTGCCCCATTTGGAGACGATCACGAATTTCTCGTGCGGGCAACGGCGAAGGAAATCCATCGCATAGACGGAACCGCTCGATCCCGTGATGCCAACGGCAATGCGCATCGGACGTTCGTTCATGCGAGCGATACCCCCGCGATTACGAACAGCAGTACCATAAATCCCACCACCGCATTGATCTTGAAGAACGCAAGCTGCACATCGTGCGAGCGTTTTTGCTCGAGATAGAGCAATAAGCCGGAAGCCAGGAGCAACGCGCCCGCCACGAGGCTTCCACGAAAGGTTACTAAATACACACCAAGGAGCAGCAGGAACGATAGGAAGTGAATAATTCCGGATATTTGCAGCGCGCGCGCCGAACCGAACCGTGCCGGCAGCGAAAAGAGCCCTTCGCGCTTATCGAACGCTTCGTCGGACGTGGAATAGATGATGTCGAATCCCGAGGCCCAGAGCCAGGTAAAGAGCGAGAGCAGTATCGCGGGCACCGCGCCATCCAGCGTAGGCCGGACCGCGAAATAGGCTCCGAGCGGTCCAAGCGCGAGCGAGGCCCCAAGCCCAAAATGGGAAAACACGGTAAATCGCTTCATATAGGGATAGATACCAAATACCAGAAGCGGAATCGGAGAAAGCAGGAGGCACAGCACATTAAGCGACGCAGCACAGGCGAAATAAAGAATTACTCCAGCTATGAGCACGCTATAGGCTTCCCGCAATTTCATTCGGCCGGTAGGCAGTTCCCGTATTGCAGTACGGGGATTGCGAGCATCGATATGCCGGTCCACGATGCGGTTCATCGCAAAGCCAATCGTACGTGCCCCGGTAGCTGCGCCTAAAATGAGTAAGGCTTTACTAACGATAGCGCCCGGAGCAAAAGAAAGGTTTTCCGCCCGGTTCGCGTGGAGCCCGAGTTCCATACCAGCATAAATCGTGGGCAGCGAAAAGAGCGTGTGTTCGATTTTGACGAAGGAGAAAAACTTCTTCATAATGTGGTTTGCCCGGCATCGATGAGGAGGCGCAGGGCGTTGACATATCCCTGTGGCCCGCGCCCCATGATCATCCGGACGTGATCCAAGCCTTCAAACACCGTATGACGCCGGAATTCTTCCCGCTTCGATAAATCAGTTATATGTACCTCGACCATCGGCTTGCCCACCGCTGCCACGGCGTCGCGAAGCGACCAGGAATAATGTGCTAAAGCGCCAGGATTCATGATAATGGCGTCCAGCCACACCCGCTCCGAATGGATAGCATCGATCAATGCCCCTTCGTGGTTCGATTGAAAGAATTTGAGCGCAACCCCAAACTTTTGCGCCTCGACTTGCAGCATCACATTAATGTCAGCCAAAGTGGCGCGCCCGTAAATAGCTGGTTCTCGTTCACCCAGCAAATTCAGGTTTGGTCCATGTAAAATAAGTATGTTCATTCCAGAGAAAGCATATAATCCATCGAGCGGCGAGCATCCTCCTCAGAAATTTCCGCAACAAAAGCTTCGCCGATCGATCGGAGCAGGATAACCCGGTTCTTTCCTTTTTTATCGCGACGAAATATATCGTGAATTCTATCGGAAGGTACAGTTACGCTGCCGGCGATGGGAATTCGTCCGAGCACCAGTTCGATTTCCACCCACTCGGATTCTTCGAGATGCCCAAGCTCTTTCGAGAGCCATGCGGCGGTCCGCATTCCGAAAAGCACCGCCTCGCCATGCCGAAGCGCCTGGAAATCCCCGGCTGCTTCGAGAGCGTGGCCAAAGGTATGGCCAAAATTGAGTAGCTCCCGAACGCCACGCGTTCGCTCAAACTCATCGGGTTCTACATAGCGCAGTTTTTCGACGATGGCATCGAAGATGACGTCCTCATACGCTGCATCGACACCGCGTACTAATCGTCGAAGACGCTTCGAAAGCTTTTTCCACAAATCGGCATTGCCGATAAGCGCATACTTAAAGACCTCGGCAAGCCCCGCTAATCGTTCCCGTTTCGGAAGTGTCTTAAGGTAAAGCGGGTCCACGATTACTTCCTGCGGAGAATAGAATGTCCCGATGGAATTCTTTCTGTTGAAATGGTCCACACCGGTTTTTCCGCCAATCGAGGCATCGGCCTGGGCAATGAGTGTTGTCGGAATATGCACGATCGGCAAACCGCGATGGTACAGGCTTGCCGCAAAACCCGCCATGTCGGTAATCACTCCCCCGCCGAAAGCGACAACCAGTGTGGAACGCCGTTCAGCCGCAAGGTTATCGATGCGGTCCAGAATTTCCAATACCGAAGGCAGCGTTTTCCCCGACTCACCACCTTCGATCACAATTTCCTCGATGGAGATTTTCGGTCCCAGAGACTTTGTTAGCTTCTCGCACAGTTCCGGCCAATGCAAGCGTTCGATCTCGCGGTCCATAACAGCAATTATCTGGTTCAACCCGCGGTCTTTAACCAAGAAGTGCAGTTCCCGCGAAGCAATACCGCTCCCGACTAAAATCGGATAATTGCCGAAGGCACTTTGGGCCACCAGCGTCCGGTGACGTGGAGCAAGCACCACGTTATGCGACATCTGATCGAGCGCAATCACCACCTCCTGCGCCAATTCATCTGCACTCCGCTGCAGAGCCTTCGGATTTCTCAGAACAAAATGGAGTATGGCCTGCTCGTAAAAAGGACGGCGCATTTCGAGGAGCTTCGACAGCTTTTCGCGTAGCTCCTCTTCGGAAGAAGCGCGAAACATCGGCCGTGCATGTCCGCGCAAAATATCCTTCAGCACGTTGCTCGCGGCATCGCGGACCGTTACGTCGATCCAGATCGGTATTCCGGAGCCGCGCATGATTGCCCGATTCAGCGGGCTCATCACAATACCCCCACCGGTGGCAATAATTTTTGGCTGACCCTTCGCCGCGGCGACCGTTAGAAGCGCCTCCGTTTCCAGTTTCCGAAATGCCGCCTCCCCTGTTGTGGCAAAGATTTCTGCTATCGTGTGGGAGCTGTCCCGCTCGATCGTACAATCTAAGTCAAGGAATTCATGATCGCCAAGCAATTCCGCCAGCGCCTGGCCAATCGCGGATTTACCGGCACCGGGAAGTCCCAACAAGTAGAGATTGCGATTGTGCCAGGTCATTGCTTTCACGTAAGTTGGAGTGTCCTTTTCCGGGTACCCACACGGCTTTGGAGTTCCGGGACAGTATCACCGCCGAAGGTCTCCAAGAGTTCACTGGCAACGGTCAAAGCTACGACTTGTTCAAGAATGATGGCAAGTGCCGGTACAGCGCACACGTCACTCCGCTCGATATGGGCATCGGCGGGCTCCCCTGTAGAGAGATCCACCGAAGGGAGCGGCCGCATCAGCGTGGAAATTGGTTTCATGGCCGCGCGAACGACTATCGGTTCGCCATTCGACATACCACCTTCAATGCCACCGGCATTGTTCGCAGATCTGCCAAGGCTTCCATCTTCTATAATGATTGGATCGTGCGTTTCGGATCCCATCCTCGCGGCGGCTTCCGTTCCCAAGCCGATTTCTACTGCCTTTACGGCCTGAACACTCATAACCGCCTGTACCAGCAGACCATCCAACTTTCGGTCCCAGTGGACGTGACTGCCAATTCCCGGCGGCACTCCACGCACGATACATTCCACAACACCGCCAACACTATCGCCCGCTTTTTTCGCCCGATCGATAACAGCGATGATTTTCCCTTCCGCTTCTGCGTCAAATAATCGGAGCTGACTATTGGCCAGCAAACCGCGTACTTCAAAAGGGTTTTCCGGAATTGCGCCAGTAATTCCGGCAATCGATTTTACGTATCCAATGGATTCGATTTCCACTGCCCGTAACAGAGCGGAAGCAATTGCGCCAATCGCAACACGCATCGCCGTTTCTCTCGCGCTCGCGCGTTCCAGGACATTTCGCAGATCCTTCGTGTGTTCGTATTTTAGCGCGCCAGCCAGATCCGCATGTCCCGGGCGGGGAATGGTTACCCGAGCGATGGGAACTTCCGAAGGTCCGACGGGCATTCGTTCCTTCCAGTGGTCCCAGTCTTTGTTCTGAATCAGTAGTGCAATAGGCGCGCCCGTCGTCATGCCGTTCCGGACGCCGGAAACAATTCGGGCCGCATCCTGCTCGATCTGCTGCCGCCGGCCCCGACCATACCCCTTCTGCCGTTCCCGCAGGATGGGATCGATATCGCGTTCGGCAATGAGTGAAAGCCCAGCGGGAATTCCTTCCAGAATTCCGACCAGCAATTCGCCGTGCGATTCACCGGCCGTTAAATATCGGAGGCGTCCCATCGTGGCTTAAGCAGTTTCGAAAGTGATGCATGGAGTGTGTGAAATTCCTCGTTTGTCAGAACAGAATCGTTCGATTCGGTTCCGGTCGTCCAGAAGTATTGCGAAAGTGCGGCTTGCTCGATAAGCATTCCCAGCCCGTCTATTGTTGCAGCTCCGCCGTTCCTCGCTCTTTCGAGAAACCGCGTTCGCAGAGGATTATAAATTAAATCCGCAGCAATATCCCCCGGCCGCCATTCGAAATCCTGTAGTAACGTCTCTCCCCCTCGCTGCCCGACTGGCGTTGCCTGAACAACAAAATGGGGTCCGGCGTCTCGCCTAAAATCATCGAGTGTCGTCGCAATTATCGTGTTAGTGAGTTCATGTGCATTACGAGCAGCGTCGAGCGATCGCGCGGCAATGGTTGTCTTCCTCCATCCCCAATGCATCAACGCGTACAAAACCGCACGTGCCGCACCACCCGCACCTAACATCACCAATGAAAACCCGGAAGCCCGAAAAGCAGGAAGCAATTTCTCCAGTGCAAATCGGAACCCATTGCCATCGGTGGAAATAATGCTGCGCGGATTATCACAACCAATGGTATTGGCGGAATGAATGGAACGTACTGTTTCAGAGGTCTGCCCTTCTAGCGTGGACGCTATGAACTTGTATGGGAACGTAATATTAAATCCGTTGTAATCAGTATTATTTTGTACAAATTCGCGAAACGAATTCTCATCCAGTAATTCGGTCCTGGAGTAATCGAGTGTATCGAACCTACCCCATTTCGCGTGTGTGAGCCGAAATAGTTGGTGGTGTACATCTGGCGAAATGCTGTAGGGAAGTGAGCGCCCAAGCAGTGCAGCCTTCAAAACCTTCATCGTGCAACCTCGATGGAATCAAACCCAGCGATTAATGCAAGGTGTTCAAAAAAATCCGGATAGGAAACGGCTACTGCTTCCGCATTAGGAATTTCGCAGGGCCCGTCGCAAAAAAGCGATGCAATGCTGAATGCCATAGCAAGCCGGTGATCGCCGCCATGCTCGATGGGAACAGAATTTAGTTGCCGCCCTGCCTCACCCCGGATGATTATGCCATCCTCTAATTCCTGAACATCCGCGCCAAAGGCCTGAAATTGGCGGGCGACGAGTGCAATACGGTCTGCTTCCTTCACACGTAACTCGCCTGCGCCACGGAGGACACATTCACCATTTGCGAATAATGCAAACATCATAAGGATTGGCAGTTCGTCAATGAGGAGCGGAACATCACGCCCATCGATATGAAATGGCTGGAGAGGGCTGGAAAGCCGGTCCGCATAAATCGTAAGGCTCCCGCGCGGCTCGTTCCACTCCTCGATAATATCATCCGCTTCCAGCTCCAGCCCCATCAGCGTTAGTATTTCGAGAAAACGGGTACGGCTGGGATTCAGCGAAACTCCGGAAATAGTTAGCCGCCGTTTGAGAAGCGCGGCGGCGGCGATCATAAATGCGGCACTGGATAGATCGCCAGGGATCTCATAGATTATTTCCTCCGGCACGTCTGAGAAGGTTTCTGGATCGAGAGTAATTTCGCCCAGTGGTTCGATACCAAATCCAAAGGCCGCCATCATGCGCTCGGTGTGGTCGCGGGTGCGAGCAGACTCCCGAACCGTTGTACTTCCGTCCGCGAAAAGCGCAGCCAACAGGACTGCCGTCTTCATCTGCGCGGATGCGACTGGAAGCTTGATATTCGTTCCATGCAGCGGAGTTCCCATGATGGCAACTGGCATCGTTCCACGGTCCTCGGTTTCGATGGAAGCGCCCATGTTCGCGAGTACCTCCGCTACCCGTTTCATAGGTCGCCGGGAAAGGGATGCATCTCCGGTAAGCGTGCTTGGAAATGGTTGCCCCGCAAGCAATCCCATGAGGAAGCGAGCGGTCGTGCCCGAATTCGCGCAATTAATGACATGGGATGGCGCACGGTAGCCATGACGGCCAATACCCTGCATATTGATTTCGCGCTCCGCAAGGTCAATGGGAACTCCCAATGATTCCAGCGCAAGCACGGTAGCGATCACATCGTGCGAAAGCGATTGTGGAGATGCAATTGGAATTCGAATGGAAGAAGTCGTCAGCGATCCCAGAAAGAGGAGCCGGTGCAGGATGGACTTATCCGGTGGCATCGTTAATACTACCGGGTCATGAGCGACAGATTGTGTTAATGGAGAAATACGAACGCGCATGATCGTATTAGGTCTCACCCTTCAGAAAGCACCTCGTCGGTGGTAACACGTTTTTGTGTCCGAGGCAAAACTCCAAGAAAACCGAGCGCTTCCCGCGCAGCATTTTGCTCCGCTTCTTTCTTTGAACGACCGGTACCGGAACCGTGGCGTGTGCCACCGACCAGCACTTCCACGGAAAACGTACGCGCATGGTTCGGGCCATCTTCGCTCACGGTGACATATCGCGGCGAAGCAAGCTTCTTCGACTGCACGAATTCCAGCAGCATGGACTTATAATTCTTATCCGAGAGCATGAGCTCGTCGCGGCGGGTATGGG
Source organism: Bacteroidota bacterium (assembly GCA_021825235.1). Taxonomy (GTDB): domain Bacteria; phylum Bacteroidota; class Ignavibacteria; order Palsa-1295; family Palsa-1295; genus PALSA-1295. Next base: position 14,077 of record JAKAIL010000058.1, read on the forward strand.
TGATGATGTGGCGATAGATAAAATCCCGCGCCGCGGTCATGCCACCATCGAGATAGATGGCAGCGATCACGGCTTCATAGGCATCGGCCAGGAGCGTTGCGGAACCGCGTTTAAGCGCAGCATCGGCGGAAGTCGAGAGCAGCAAGAACTGCTCTAAGTCGATATCCTTTGCATGCTCGACGAGTGCGGCCCCCGATACCAGCCGAGACCGAAGCTTCGTAAGTTCCCCTTCCGGCAGGGATTCGAATTCGCCATATAAATACTCCGCTATAACGAGATTAAGAATCGAATCGCCTAAAAATTCCAACCGCTCGTTCGACTTGAGCGCCGGATATTGCGCGAATTGCAGATACGAACGGTGCGTGACTGCCTGTAGAAAGTATGCACGATGTTTAATCGTGTAACCGATTTTACGTTCCAATTCGTCGAAATCGCGGGCATCGAGCAAGCCACGCGCCGTGCCGGGGACTAATTCATAGGGCTGCCGTGTAATCGGCGCTTCGTGGCGTTCTAACTTTTCTTCGAGCCGTTCTCTTCGGGCGCGTCCAAGCTCCTTATAGCGGTCAATTCGAACGCGCAGACGATTTAAGATTCCGCGTCGTGCTGGAGAGTCCTTATTAATCGTTGGCTCGGAAGGAGTGCGCTCGGTCACGTTCGTTTGCGCTTTATTCTGCAAATCGCTGGAAAAGGAGCGTTGCATTGTGGCCGCCAAATCCAAACCCATTGCTCATGGCGACGTCGATCTTCATCGGGCGTGCCACGTTGGGAACGTAATCCAAATCACATGCCGGGTCCGGCACTTCGTAATTGATAGTCGGCGGCGCAATTTGGGCATGGATTGCCATAATCGTGGCAATTGCCTCCACCGCCCCCGCAGCACCAAGCAGGTGGCCAGTCATGGACTTCGTCGAGCTTATTGCAACTCTGCGTGCGTGATCACCAAAGGCAACCTTGATGGCATCGGACTCGCTAATGTCTCCCAATGGAGTCGAGGTCCCGTGTACATTGATATAATCCACATCCTGGGGCTGGACGTTTGCGGAACTGAGGGCCATTTTCATAGAGCGTACTGCCCCTTCGCCGCCAGGCGCAGGCTGGGTAATATGATACGCATCCGCGGAAAGCCCGAAGCCGGTAAGCTCCGCGTAAATTCGTGCGCCTCGGGAACGGGCAAAATCCATATCCTCTAAGATAATCGATGCTCCGCCTTCACCCATGACGAACCCATCCCGTTCGAGATCGAACGGACGGCTGGCTTTTTCCGGAGCATCGTTGCGAGTGGAGAGTGCTTTGCTGGCATTGAATCCACCGACGCCCATCGGGCAAATCACCGCTTCCGCACCACCGGCAACAATGACATCTGCCAAGCCGCGATCGATGAGCATCGCCGCGTCGATAATCGCATTGTTGCTTGTGGCACAGGCACTCGTCGTCGCATAGTTCGGCCCCTTCAGCCCATGCCGCATGGAGATATAGCCGGCGCAAATATCGCTGATAAGCATGGGAACGAAGAAGGGCGAGATGCGATGAGGACCACCCGTTTCGTAAAGCGTTTCTTGCTGCTTCTGGTACGTCCACATGCCGCCGATACCGGAACCAAAGACGACGCCGATGCGCGTCTTGTCCATTTTATCTTCGGACCAACCCGCATCTTTTATCGCCATATCGCTGGCAGCCACTCCAAATTGTGTGAAGAGGTCCATACGGTTCACCGTCTTGCGGTCGATGAAGTCAAACGGGTTAAACCCCTTCACTTCGCAGGCGAACTTCGTATCGTAATCCGATGCATCGAAGCGCGTAATCAGCGCAGCGCCGGAACGGCCACTCGCGAGGCCTTCCCAATAGGAGGCAAGGTCTAATCCGAGCGGCGTAACGGCGCCCATACCGGTAACGACTATTCTTCGACGTGCCATCAGTAGTGAGTGCTAAGTGCTAAGTCCCAAGTGCTGAGTCCCAGGTGCTGCGCGCACCAAGCCCCAACGGTCATTCCGAACGGAGCAATAATTCGCGATAGCGAGTTATTGCGGAGTCGAGGAATCTTCGGTGTAACCACGAAGATTCCTCGACTCCGTTCATTCCTCCTTCGTCACAATGAACTGCGCTCGGAATGACATCAACCTTCAGAAATTATTTCTTGCTATTGATATATGTAATTGCGTCTCCGACGGTCTGGATTTTCTCGGCATCTTCATCCGGAATTTGGAGATTGAAGGCCTTTTCGAACTCCATGACGAGTTCGACAGTGTCGAGCGAATCCGCACCGAGATCGTTCGTAAACGATGCGGCCGGGGTCACCTGGGAATCTTCGACGCCCAGTTTGCTAACGATGATCTCTTTTACTTTCGATTCTACGTTTTGATCTGCCATAGTTAAGTGCTAAAGTGCTGAAGTGCTGTTGTAGAAGTGCTAAGTGCTACAGTGCTAAGTGCTGAGTGTTTCCCTGTTTGGCTGTGTACTAAGCACTCAGCACTTAGCACTCAGCACTACATTTTACATCGTCATTCCGCCATCGACGACAATGACCTGGCCCGTGATGTAATCCGCCGCCTCCGAGGCTAAAAAGCCAACGGCGCGGGCGACATCGGTCGGGGTTCCGACGCGCTTCATCGGCACCTGCGCGAGCATTGCGGCACGCTGTGCCTCGTTCAGCTTGGCGGTCATATCGGTTTCGATAAATCCGGGCGCAACCGCATTCACCGTAATACCGCGGGAGGCAATTTCCTTCGCTATCGACTTCGTAAAGCCAATAACCCCGGCCTTCGAAGCCGAATAATTCGCCTGCCCGGCATTGCCAGTAATCCCCACAACACTCGCAATGTTAATTATCTTCCCGTGTTTTTGGGACATCATCGGTTTTATTGCGGCTTTCGTCATATTGAACACGCCCTTGAGGTTCGTCGTGAGCACGGCATCCCAATCGGCCTCGGACATGCGCAAAAGCAGCCCATCCCGCGTAATTCCGGCGTTATTTACCAAAACATCGAGCCGGCCGTGCTCCGCAACGAGCTTATCGATGGAGGCTTGCACGGCACTCGAGTCGGTGACATCGAGCTTGTCGAACGAAAGCGCAGTGGCCTTGAAGATGGCGGCCTTCTCGTTAACTTCCCTGGCAAAGGCAAGGGCATCATCACCAATGGAATAATCCAGCGCAACGACTCGGTACCGCTCGCGGATCATCGCCTCCACGATTGCGCGGCCAATACCACGCGCCCCACCGGTAACAACGGCAAGGCGATTCGTGACCTGAACTTCCGGCCACCCGGCATGCATATAATCTGGTTTTGCTTCCGACATAAGGCGCGTATAACGATGAGGTGGGCAAATAGGATTCGTGCTTGTCCAACAGACTTTTAAGACACAGTCATCTTTCGGAACAACGAACTAAAAGCCCACTGGCAGGCTAAAACCATTGGAGACAACTGCTTCATTTGCGGAGAGGCACGCCTCGAAGTAGTTCCGCAGTGTTGCCGAGTCCACTGAAAAAGTCATCTAAAAGATTGTGGAAAACCTTGGATTCGGCATCTCGTAGATTGCTTAGCTCCTGTTACTTCCGAACTTCCGACGATCATGCTACCCCACCCAACTCATCAACAGCCTCTCGGTACTCTTTCCAGCGACGCGCGTTCGCGTTCGACGACATTTCTCGACGATCTGAATCGTCTGGTGG
>JAKAIL010000297.1 GCA_021825235.1 Bacteroidota bacterium
GATCAATGTTACCTGGCATATCTCGCAAGTGAAGAAAAAGATCGTAACGATGGAACTATGACGATAAAACTCTATCGAACGAGCGTTTAACTTTTAAGGGAACTCTGAATAAGTCTCGATTCCCGCCTTCGCGGGAATGACAGAATTTGAAATCATGGCGCAAAGCGCAAAAAACGACACATCCCTGTCATTCCCGCGAAGGCGAGAATCCAGATCCAGACCTGTTCAGAGATTCTTTAATTCAGCCGGTACCACTTCCCCACCTCCGGGGCGCTGACCTTCATCTCCGGGAATGTTTCGAGGATCAGTTCCCCATAGGCGGCGATGGACTTTTCATCGCCGTGGGTCAGCACGACATGCTTCGGCTGGAGCCTGCGGACGATTTCGAGCAGCTCTTCACGGCGGGCATGGGCACTGAAGCGAAACCGCTCGATACGGCATCGGGCCGTTACATCCCGCTTCATGGACCCGAAGCGGATACGGCTATCGCGCTCCGCATGGGAAACCGTGTGCCCCGGGGTGCGAGGGTCCGTGTAGCCGACAAAACAAATGGAGAAATTGGCATGGCGCAGCCAACGCTGGGCAAGCAAATAGCTGGAGGTTCCTTCCTGCATCATACCACTGGCAGCCAGCACGATGCTGGGTTCGCGGAAATAGTTACCGCCGAAGAGGAACGCCCGGCGCGGTAATTCGTGCTGCTTCACATCCGACGTTTTGTCAATAGCATTCGTCCGCGACCGGCTGGCAAGAAATTGATCGTACACTTCGCTGACCTTTCGGCCCATTCCGCCCGTATAGATCGGCACATCGGGGATTTTGCCATCGCGCTTCGCATCACCCAGCATGACGAGCATTTCCTGCAGCTTGCCGAGCGCGAAGACCGGAATCAGCACCGATCCCCCGTCGGCCAGCGTTTCGTTGATGGTCTGGATCAGCCGTTCCAGTTCCTTCTCCCGGGAGTGGGTCAGGTAGGCATCCACAATCCCGTTGGTGGATTCGGAGATCAGCACATCGATCGGACCTTCGGGAAGCTGGGCTCCGGTAACCAATCGCTGCGGATGGAGCGCGGTATCCCCGGTATGGAACATGCGAAGGCCGTCATGCTCGATGAGAACACCGGCGGCACCCAAAATATGGCCACTGGGATAATAGGTAACGGTAACCCCGGAGGAACCCAGCTTTTTGGAAGTACCGAGTTCCATGGGTTCCATTTTCGCCAGCACTTCCGGCAGGGCGGTAACGGTGTAGTTCGGCAGCGCCTCGATGACCTCCTGGGTGTGCTGTTTGGGCAGCAAACTGGCGGAGTTGAGCAGCATAATCTTCGCCAGCTCAATCGTTTCGCTCGTCGCATGGATCGGAACGTTTGGGTAGGACTGCAAGATGTAGGGAACGCCACCCAAATGGTCCGTATGAGCATGGGTAACGAGCAGATGGTCAAGCCGGATACCGGCCAGCGCGCCGACGGCTGGAAACGCCGCCCACCCGGTCTTCTCTGGATGAAGGCCCGCATCGATAAGAATTCCCTGTCCATCGATGCTATAGTAAAAACTATTAGCACCGATTTCGCGCCCACCACCGAGCGCCATAAAAGTAATGTCCGCCAAAACGAATGTGTTCCGGTTAATAGGAACGATTGCGCAAAGAGGGCTATCGAACGATGGCTCATTCGGCGGACGGGGTCCGCGGCTACCTCAACCGCAATCGTGAGATCGAAAAGATCGTCTCTCGTACCTGTCTTCTTGGAACAGCCACTTGCGTGCGAACAGTTCAGTAACGCGGCTTCCGGAATCCGAATGCAATCCAGGGCCTGAACGGAGACGCGCCGGAAAATGTCTTAGGAGCATGCTCGATACTTCGCGAGCCTCCATTGGAAAAGCCAAACTGGTTACGCACCCGCGTACCCGTGACCATCGGATGAAGCGGTTGCTTCTGATCCTCATTCTTGCCGCCCAGGTTCTGGGCTATATCGTCCTCGTCGAAGCGCGGTACGAAGGCCAGGGGCTTCCGGCCATCTACTTCCGGCTCACGACAATGAGCGACCTTATTTCGCTCTTCTTTTTCCTGAATATCATAGGTTTGCTCCTTTCCGCAATCATAAAGCCAGACCGAATCGGACAGGTTCGGACCGTGATTATAGCGATACTCTCCGCTGTACTGCTCTGGCTCGATTTCGGCGTTCGGCGAACCCCCCTGGACGAATTCGATTCCTCGGCTGCCGTGGCGCTGTTGATTTCGATGTTCCTTCTGGTCGCGACGCTGGGCACCCGCTCCCGAGCCTGGCGCTCACGGCTGGCCAGCGCCTGGAGAATATTCCAAAATGCTATTGTAATCGCTATACTCTTAGTGCTTTTTGCATTCTTTTACGGATTCTTTTATCCCACCTATTCCAATATCTCGGACATCAGTGCATTCAATGCCGACGCCGGAGTAATTTTTGGCGCAGCCGTCTGGAGCCATCATCATTTGGGCGAACGCCCCAGCCCTACCCTGCGCGAGCGCATTGACTTGGGCTACGAACTCCTCACGGACCATGCCATTCCGCGAGTTGTTGTTACCGGCGCCAGCAGTGTGCCGGGCGAACTCCCGGAGTCGGAAATCGCACGCCTGGAATTCATAAAGCGTGGGATCGATCCCGGCAAAATTATTGAGGAGAATCAGTCCCACTCTACCCTGGAACAGGTACAATACCTCCGTAATGAGCTTTATCAAAAGCAGGGCTGGCAACGCTTTGTAGCCATAAGCGATCAATACCATTTAGCTCGGATATGTGAAATGTGTAAGTTCAATGGCCTCATGGTGATAGGGAGTCCATCTCACATGCACCAGCCGTTCCTCGATCTCTTGTTCTACCGCGTCCGCGAAAGCATGGCTTTGCTGGAATATTGGTTGTTGGGAAGATAAGACTGCTATTCCTAAAGAATAGTAGGGCCGAAAATTTTTTTCGAAATTCTTGCTTTTGGCTCAAAAATCTCGTATTTTAGAGTTTCCCAGGACCGCAGGGATGGGCTATTTGTCGCCAATTCTGAGTGGCCGGGTTATCAAATCACATCGTTCTTGACCACTTTAGGAGGGCAATACATGAACCGTTATAAGGAATTGCTGGACTTACTCGCGACCTTCGAAAAGGACTTCGAGAAGTTCTATGATAAGGGGAATAAATCGGCCGGCACGCGCGTCCGCAAAGCGATGAATGAGCTTAAGCGAAAAGCGCAGGACATACGCAAGGAAGTTCAGGACATGAAAGCCACCGAGACGGCCTCCGCCTAAATTCGCGAGGTTCCGAGGGATTTTCCCGGACGGAAGGTGCCGTCCGGGATATTTTTGTTTTGTCCTCCCTCGATGTTAGATGTCCCAATATTCCGCCGATTCTTCAGGCGCAATATCATCAATGTCTACTTCCTCTTTCAAGAGATAATAGTGATCGCGCGCCGTGCGGATAAGGCCGGACGTTCGCGGAGTCGAGTGGCAGCAACTGCCGACCAAAGCGGCTCCTGCCTTCATCCAATCAAGGGCACATGCGGCCATCTGCTTGTTGCTCGAAGCGCGCAGGTTCCATGAGCCATCTTCCCGCTTTTCCGAAACGTTCGGATAACATCCGAACCAAATGCCGACCTTTTTTGCCGCTTTGGAAAAAAGCGGCAGTGCCGCCATCGTTACGCTCACCGGAGCACAATTGAGCGAGACCAGGTGTGCACCACCTTCTTGGATCCGCTGCACCGCGTAATCGAGCGGAGTACCATCCAGCATAGTTTCGCCATCTTTCGGCACTATGGAAACCCAGACATACTTCCTGCTTTCCTCTTTCGC
>JAKAIL010000298.1 GCA_021825235.1 Bacteroidota bacterium
CCGATCTATTTAATCTTCGCAGCGGAGGCCGCAAAAAAGAAGGGAATGAAAGTCGTCGGATTGCTCGGCAAGGGCGGCGGCTCTATAGCATCGCTATGCGATATTGCGATTATTGTTCCGGGCCATACGAGCGACCGCATTCAGGAGCTTCATATCAAGATCATCCACATTGCCATCGAGTGCGCCGAGCGACGGCTGTTTCCGGAGTTATATTAATGTGAACACTTTACGTTTTACCGTCATTGCGAGGAGAAACAGAATAGGCGACAGCCGATTCTGTTTCGACGAAGCTATCTCCACCGCTTCTGAAATACCTGAAGGGGATTGCTTCGTCGCATCATTCTCCCTTCGGTCGAATGATGCTCCTCGCACTGACGGTTTTACTACCCAAATTTTTTAATGCCTCTTAATATTCAATTACCTGGTCAGGAGAATGGCCGCGCCGGCCGTGTGGTCGGGATCGATCTTGGCACGACGAATTCGCTCGTCGCCTATGTCGATCGCGGTGCCGCAAAAATTATCGAAGGCCCGACGGATGATCGCTCATCCGGGAAATTAGTACCGTCCGTCGTTACGCTGAATGACCGCGGCGATGTCATTGCCGTTGGCGAAAAGGCCCGCGAGAAGTCCATGCAGGATGCCAAGCATACGGTCTATTCCGTGAAGCGGCTCATGGGCAAGTCCTATCAGGACGTGAAGAAGGAATCGGGCCTGTTGGGCTATGAACTGGTTCCCGCCGATGAAGGCCTGGTGCGCATCCAAATAGGGCCAAAGCTGTACACACCGATCGAGCTTTCGAGTTATGTGCTGGCCGAGCTGAAATCGCGCGCGGAAACATTCTTTGGCGAACCGGTAACCCGCGCGGTAATTACGGTTCCCGCCTATTTTAACGACGCACAGCGCCATGCTACGAAAGACGCCGGTCGCCTGGCGGGGCTCGATGTGCTCCGGATCCTCAGCGAGCCAACGGCCGCCGCGCTGGCCTACGGACTCGACAAAACCAAGGAAGGCATCGTCGCCGTCTATGATTTGGGTGGCGGAACGTTCGATATTTCGATCCTAAAAATCACGAACGGCATTTTCGAAGTCCTTTCCACGAACGGCGATACCTATTTAGGCGGCGATGACATTGACCGGCGGCTGATGGAACTCTTCATCACGCAGATACAGCATATCACGCCAACGTTCTCTCCCACGCCGGAACAATTGCAGAAGATTCGGCGCATTGCCGAGCAGGCGAAGATCACCCTCTCCTCGCAGCCACACGTGATGATCGAAATTGATTTTCCGGAATCTGGAATCGTCTATCGGCGGAATTTGATCGGTTCGGAATTCGATCGCCTTGCGAAAAGCGTCGTAGAGCGGACGCGCAAACCGTGTGAAGATGCCCTTAAAGACGCGGAATTACGAGCCGATGAAGTCGATCAGGTAGTACTCGTTGGCGGTGCAACGCGGATGCCGATGGTAAAAGCATTGGTGCGCGAAATTTTCCAGCACCGGCCCCATGACGAGTTAAATCCGGAAGAGACCGTTGCGCTGGGCGCAGCCATTCAGGCCGACGTGCTCGCCGGTTCCACGAAGGATATTCTGCTGCTCGATGTGACCCCGCTATCGCTTGGGATCGAAACGATGGGCGGCATGATGAGCACCATCATCCCGCGCAATACGACGATCCCGACCAAAGTATCGGAGACGTACACAACCTTTGCCGACAATCAGACCGGAGTGGAAATCAACGTTTTCCAGGGTGAACGTGATTTCGTGAAGGACAATCGCCACCTGGCGTCGTTCACGCTGAAAGGAATTCCACCCATGCCGGCTGGCGCGGCGAAAGTGCACGTAACCTTCCTTATCGATGCCGATGGGATTCTACAAGTCCGGGCGAGAGAGACGCATACGGGAACCGAACAGCAAGTCGAAGTAAAGCCATCGTATGGGCTTTCCGAAGAGGAAATTACTCGGATGCTCAAGGACTCCATCACACATGCTCCGGCCGATATTGCCGCGCGCCGGTTAGCCGAAGCACAAACCGAAGCCCAGCGTATCCTCGCGGCAACGGAAAAAGTGTTGGGCCAGTTACGCCGCGGGCAGCTTGCTATAAGTTCGGTTAAGCTCAAAACCATTAACGTTGCAGAAGTGATCGATGCGCTCTATGCCTTGCGCCGTGTCGTCAGCAGTGACGATGCAACAGCGATCTCGGAGCAGCAGGCTCAACTGGAACGCGCCACGGAACCATTGGCCCATGAAATTATGAACGCGAGCGTCGCGCAGGCACTCGAAGGAAAGACGGTGGAACAGGTATGAAGCAGCAGGGGTGCAGTGGAATGACCTCAAGGACGAGAGTTTCATAGGTAATCACACTTTATTCTTTTTACTCACATGAAAGCAACAGAATTCAAACTGAAGAAGCGTCCCTATTCGGACGAAGAAGCGAAGACCGTACTGGCGAAAGTCATTGACGCTGAAACCAGCGACTGGCACTACAATACGCACCACAAAGGCTATGTCGATAAACTCAACGAGATCGAAAAGTCACTTTTAGATGCCGATCCCGCGAAAGCGAACGGCAACTATTCGCTCTTTGGCGAACTCAAGCGCCGGTGGACCTGGAACCATTCCGGCACCATTCTCCACGATGTGTATTGGGAATGCTTAGGCGGCGATGGCGATCCCGCCTTCGGCGTGGAAATCCACGAGCAGATCCAGCGCGATTTCGGCTCGTTCGATGAATGGAAAACCGATTTCAAAGCGACGGCGCTGGCCGCAAAGCTTTCCGGATGGGGACTCTTAGTATTCGATACGCTCGGTTCCGGCGAACTCAAGAACGTACTGGTGGACGAGCACCATTACGGTGCGGTATGGGGAGCGATTCCACTCATCGCCTGCGATGTGTTCGAACATGCCTATTACCACAAGGACGGCCCCAAGCGCGCGGCGTATATCGATAACTTTATCAATGGCCTGCACTGGGGAAGGATTAACGAGCGATTCCTCAAATATATAGCACGGTGAACTTAGGGTATAGGGTATAGGGTGTAGGGTATAGTGATGGCCATTCAATCCTATCGGGAACTCGAAGTTTGGAAACAAGCCGTGGATCTTGTAACAGAGATTTATGAAGTTACTTTGAAATTTCCGAAAAGCGAGCAGTTTGGATTGACTGCGCAAATTCGGCGCGCGAGCGTTTCCGTTGCATCGAACATTTCCGAAGGCTACGGGCGAAATCATCGCGGCGATTACCTGCATCACCTATCCATGGCGAGAGGCTCGCTATGTGAAGTCGAGACGCAGTTAATTATTGCAGGGCGCTTGAAATTTATAACGAAAGACGATGCCGTGCCAGCGTGGGAACTAACACAGTCGGTCGGCAAAATGTTATTTGCTATGATCAGAAAATTACGGGGAGAATAGAAATGCGAAGTATCCTATATCCTATACCCTATGCCCTATACCCTATACCCTCGACGTGGCCACGGTAACTTTCCTCCCGATGAACGTCACGTGCGAAGCGCTCCTGGGTGAGAGCTTCCTCGATGTCGCGCAGGCGCATAACATCGACTTGCAGCATAATTGCGGCGGTGTATGTGCCTGCTCGACGTGCCATGTGAAAGTCAAACAAGGGATGGAACTCTTGCCGGAAATGGAAGACGACGAAGCCGCTCAGTTGGACGAAGCCGAAGGCCTGGCCCTCGAATCGCGCCTGGGATGCCAGTGCAAAATTCAGGAGGACGCGGATTATATCGTAGAAATTCCCCAGCTAAATCCGGCGATTGCAAAATTATTTCA
>JAKAIL010000059.1 GCA_021825235.1 Bacteroidota bacterium
TTTTCTTTTGGCCACTCTTGACTTTTGAAAAAATTGTCGTATATTAGAGTGGTACGACGATGAAACATTCCCGTCCTCAAAGTTTGCCCAGCGCCCAGCGCCCAGCGCCCAGCGCCCAGCGCCCAGTGCCTCACGCGTCAAAGCGTAGCAGCGGTCTGCCTCTTATGCTCGATTTTTAGTGGTGTCGTCGCCCGCACTCCTGTTCCAAAATTTACCGTTGATCGCCTTTTCCGAGATCACGTAGAGTGCTTTTGGGTTGATTCTGCCGGACGTAATATTTACGTATCGAGTCGTGAGCGGATCTACCACAGCCTCGATGCGGGCCGAAGCTGGAAGAAGCTCGGTTCACTCCCAAGCGTCACGCTGGTCAAGCAAATAATTCCCATCAGCCCTAACCGAATCTTTGTCAATACTTCGAGGGGATTCGGAGGAACCGCATACCTGAGCGTCGATTCTGGCAAGCGGTTCTGCGAGTGCCTGCCATTTACGGGAAGAGGAGCGTGCGCGTCGTTCGAGCATTCTCGACACATTCTGTTTGTCGTCTCGGAAATACCATTCCAACTTATGGAATCGAAGGATAGCGGGGTCAGCTGGAGCGCAGTTGGACCCCAAATAGATACCCTTAAAAATCCGGTTATCTGCTCCTTGCTCGTTACGAAAAGCCCTGCTGGAACGAAATTCTTTGTATCTACATCCATTCCCGCTGCGATCTACACCTGCCGTAATCTTTACGGGCAGTGGCGAAAGTGCTTCAGCGATCCGCTCTATCCAGACGCACGGATGCCCTCGAATCGAGAAGCGCCACTCGTTACCGAGTGGGGAAACGATCTCATCGCCTGCATGTACGGCGGAGCCGGAAGCCCCATGCAAAGGCTCTATTTTTCGGACAATGGAGGACTGTCGTGGCGTGGGAAAGAATGTCCATGCGAGATATGGGGCGTTGGCGTCAACAATGCGGATACGCGGACGATCTGGGTTGGCAACTTTGGTTCCTGGCCGAAATCAAAGCCGTATGATGCACTTCAGTTTTCGCCAAATCGAGGCCGCACATGGCAGCCCGTCACGAATTGCGAGGCGCAATTCTTTTGGCAGCTCCAGGAGCTTCCGGATCGCTCACTGTATGCCGCAACTGATTTTGGCTTGATTCGCGTAAAACTGAAAGAATGACGCTTTTCGAGACAATCAAAACCAAAAACGAGTCAAGGGATGTTACGATCCCCTGTCTCGTAGCCTTGTACTTAGCACTATTCTTAAGTCGCGTAACCGGCAAAGGATCTTTTAAATCATCTAATTATGAAAAAGCTCAATAAAAAAAGAGCCTTGTCGTTTTTGGCGGTAACAATTCTCGCTTGTGCCATGCTTGTATTGGCACAAGTGGTGCATGCACAAAATCCTTGTAACTCTTGCCTGAAGGCAGAGCCCAATACTGGCATGTCATGGTGCACAGCCAATGAACCCTGTTGTGATACATCCATTGTTTGGGCCCTTGTTAATACTTGCAACTCATGCATCCAGGAAATCGTCTTGAGGAGTAAGTACGACAAGTCCTTCCTCATCTGCTGCGCTGTCGATGAAGATACGGCTCGCACCCACTGGAAACTGACACCATACAGCGATGGTAACGGCACTTTCAAGTGGATTTTAGATGCTCCCCCAGACTCTTGCTTATCCCCAGGATCGACACTTCAAATTACCACGTGCGGCCTATTGCACGGGGACATAATGGACCTTGACTGGGGTCCGGCTGACCCACCATGCACCTGGGAGAATCAGAATGCCGAAATTGCTATACCTTAAAATAAAATGTGAAATGAGAAGGCACTGCATAACTTATTTCTTCGGATGGGCCATCGCCATTGTAGCGATGGCCCATCCTTCCCGAGCACAGCTGATTCCGGGCCGCTGGCACAAAGTCGTGTTGCCGCAGGGTTTAGCAGGCACAAATACCCAGGACTTTGCCTTCCACGATAGCTTGAATGGCATTTGTTTTTCCAACTATGGCCTGATAAGTTCCACAACGAATGGCGGCCGAACATGGGCCATGGATACGAACCTCTCTGGGATCACGCCAGGATATAACCTCAATAGCGTCGAGTGTACAGGTCCGCACCGGGGTTTTTTTTATAGCGGCAATTACACGCTTTCCATCTCTCCTTCCGCTACGGTCATTCGAAAAAATCCGAATGTGATTGGTTTCGACTATGGATTACTCACGACCAACGGCTCGTATGTGACGATTGCGGAAAAAATGTATGACACCTTGTATGGTTTTCGTCTCGCGTATGTCTTTACCCACGATCCGGCCCAGCTTTATGAAGACACCCTCGTTCTTCTTATCCTCGTATCTCACGATGGGTGGCAAAGCGCCTCGATCTACCGGACCGCATACAAAATTCCATTCGATCCCTCCTTCCAAAATGAAATGTCTTTTTTCACAGTAGGATGCATAGTGGATAGCAACGATATCTGGATTGGGAAAGGGGACGGGGTCCATCCTTATGGTACACCAACCACACTGCTGCTGCATACCTCGAATGGCGGCATGACGTGGAACTCGATCGACGCCTTCGATAGCGCCCGGTACCAGCCCCAGGTATTGAGTATTTCCATAAATTCGAAGACACGCGAAATATATTGCATGATGAATGGCAGCTCACTCGATTTTGCATACTCCAGCGATTATGGCAAGACCTGGCAGCTCGATTCGACTTATGGAACTATAGGCTATATCGATTCCACCATTCCAAAGCGTTTCCTCCTCAATGTATGGCGCATGGCGAATCCCGCCCCGAAAACCCTCTGGGCAATGTTTGGCGAAGGGGGTGGCAATGTTATTGGAGACAAGCCTCCAGACGCGACTTTCGGCCCCTATAACGATAATGATTATTCCCGGACAATCGGCTATAGTACCGATAATGGGCACACCTGGCTTATCGACTCGACCACTTTCCGCGACGATTCGCTCGAAGAGATGCACTGGCTCGATGCGCGGCATGGATGGATCGCCAGTTGGAGCCACGATAGCCTCTGGATGTGGTACTACGATGCCGATGGGACCAATAGCGTCGTCGAGCATCACCAGCATTCCACTCCGGCCTATTCCCTGCTCTATCCGGACCCCGTCTCGACAACGCTCAAAGTGGACGCGCCGGGACTCAGCGGCCAGATCGTTGTAGAAGATATTCTCGGGCGAGAAGTGCTGCGCTCCAATCTGCCCCGTTCCGGCCAGGCAGAATTGGATGTCCGAACGCTTCCGAGCGGCCCCTACATGGCAATCGTTGGGAACCTCGTTGCGCAATTTATCAAGGAGTGAGCCTTACTCCCCATTCTTCCGCCACTCTTCGACGAGTTCCGCGAACTGGTTGGAGATGGCTTCCGCTTCGTGCTGGGAACCGGCATCGGCAATGACCGTGCAGTAGGGGCGTTCCTTCTCCGGGAGCACCAATACCCAGGATTCGCCATCGTTCCGGGGATAAAATTTAATTCCATCGATAAGAACTTTTTTCATATCGCGGGAGTAGTCCATGGCATGGCGCATGACTTTACCAAGTTCGTCCGTGGGACAAAAGACTTGCTTCCGGGACTGTCCGTGGCGCGGCACATCGCGGGCGATCTCGCCTAAGTTCTTTTCGACGATGGCCAGCATTTCAAGAATTTTCGCGACCGTGAACATACCGTCCACGGCGAAGAAATAATCGGGGAAAATGGCTCCGCCTAAAGTTCCACCAACGAACGCAACATCTTCCTCGCTGGCGGCGCGCATCATATCGGCATGGGTATTCTTCGTATAGGCGATTTCCACCCCATACTCGTTTGCCAGCTCTTCCACTTCGCTGGTAGCCGAAACGGGAACCGCAATCTTCTTAACGTTCTTTCCACGCTTCACCGAGCTTTCCAGGAACAGCTTCGTGAGCACGGTAAGAAGATAATTATTGAGATAAATATTACCGGCTTCGTCCACGAGGCCAACGCGCTCGCCACCGGCATCCAAAATAAATCCGATTTGGTATCCCAGCGATTTCACCACATTCGCCAGGTGCCGCATAGAACGGTCGAACTCCTCGCGTGCCCGGGTGAGCCGCGAGGGTTCCAGATAGGCATTGATGGAAACGACCTCGCTTCCAAACGCACCCAAAATGTTCGGGAAAATCGTAGAGGCAATGCCATTGGCGTAATCGATCGCAATCTTAAAATGCGAGCGCGTAATCAGTTCCACATCAAGGGCACTGGTGAAGCGCCGGGTATAAATTTCGCCGGTGTGCGCCGGAAATTCTATCGTTCCCACCTGGTCGAATGGCGCGCGCGGAAAGTCCTCTCCGAAGAAATACCGCTCGATGGCCTTCCCTTTATTCGAAGGAAGATCGTAGCCACCGGAATCGAAGAAGATCATATCCGACCGTCGACGGTCAATCGGATTTTTCCGAATGTGAACGCCTCCCGAATGCCGCGCATCGCGCAGATGGTGCCGCGTGAGTGGAATCGGCGTCTGTTGCATATCCACCACGTTCACGCCCGCACTCATAAGGCCGCTGACCATTGCGCGGGACAGCACGCGGGAACCCGGGTCGCTATCGCGGCTGAGGACAATGCGTTGCCCCATGCCCACCTGCGCGCCGAGCGCCGCACCCACTTTGGCCGCAAACTCGGGAATAAGCTCGATATTGGAAGTACCGGAAATGCGGGAATTGGTAAACAGCTCTCGGTTCCATCGGTCTTCCCAGACAAGGCTCGTCTGGAGCGTGGCGCCGGCTTCCACGCGCTTTCCGGGCCACAATTTTACATTGGGAAGGATCCGTGCATCATCGGCGACTTGGGAACCCTCACCAATAAACACATTCTCTCCGATCGTCGCGCGGTCGCCCGCGAACACATTGAAACAGGCAACGGCATGGCTCATGTTCGCATTGCGCCCGATGCGTACCCCATCCCACAAAATCGAATTTTCAATAACCGCGCCCGCCTCGATGTGGCACCCCGCCCCAATGATCGAATTAGTAATGATCGCACCCGCTTCAAGGTGGGTCGAATGGGCCACCAGGTTCTCGCCTCGAAAACGAACGCCTTCGACCTCCGCCCCTTTTTCCAGAATGACACCATTTTGCCGTTCCCCTCGAAGCTCCAGATCGACCAGCCCTGCGAGCGCGTCCATGTGTGCTTCATGGTATTCGGCAAGGTTTCCAACATCGCGCCAGTACCCCTCGGCAATATATCCCGCCAGGGATCCGCGTCGCTTCAGTAACAGTGGAAATAAGTCCTTGCTAAAATCGAACTCTCGCTTATAGGGAATCTCGGCATACGCCTCGGGTTCCAGTATATAAATTCCCGTATTGATCGTATCTGAAAACACTTCCCCCCACGATGGCTTCTCGAGGAAGCGGGTAATTTCTCCCGTGGGATTGGACATCACAATCCCAAATTGCAGGGGATTCTTCGCATGCGTCAGAACGATAGTTGCTGACGCCTTTTTCGTTTCGTGGAATTTTATGGCCGCCGAAAGATCGAAATCCGTAAGAATATCGCCAGATATGATGAGGATCCGCTCGTCCATTTCGAGCTGCTCCGTTGCATTCCGAACGCTTCCGGCCGTACCGAAATCGGCTTCGGCTCGAATGTAATTCATGGAGCACCCAAAGCCAGAGCCATCGCCAAAGTGCGAAGTAATGGCGTCCGGATGATAATAGAGGAGCGAGGTAAGCTCCGTCATACCATGACGGGTCAGAAGCCGGACAATATGCTCCATCATGGGCCGATTCATCATCGGCACCATGGGTTTGGGCAGGTTCATCGTGAGCGGCCGCAGCCGGGTCCCGAAGCCACCCGCCATAATGATTGCTTTCACCGTGATCGAGCGCTAAGTGCTAATATGGTAAGCAAACGAAATGGTTAGGTTTTAGAGTGAACACGAAAAACGTTAAATTCGTCGGCGCATTTTTAAAAGGTATCTTCCGCCAACACTTCCGGCTCGAATTTCCAATTCCGATCCAATTCATCTTTCCACTTCTCGATCTCCTCTTCGTTCCCATTGCGGAAAAGCGAATAGGCTGCGCTCACCGCGAGCGAGTATATAGCATGGTGCAGCATGTCGATCGCGATCTCGTCCGGTTCCCATTCCGTAATGGGTTTCGAAACTCCGGTTGCCGGCAGCATCACGAGCGAAGTGCCCCAGACCGCCGCAAATTGAATGAGCGCGCCAATACCCACGCCACGAATACCGAGCAGATCGAGTATCGGCTGGAGGAAGGCCCAGTTAATGCCATATTCCCAGTGCATGAACATGGAAAGGCGCTTTTTCCCTTCCTCATCCGTAGGTTGAACGTGCAGTACCTGCCCGCCGACGGTTGCAGGGGCCGTGCCGTCTTTTCTTCCACGTAATCGTGCTTCGATCGTGCTGGATGCCGTCATGGCGGCTGTACCGATAAGGCCAGCCGCAAGGCCGGCGCCCGTCATTGCTGAGATTTCCTTGAGTGTCATAGTATCACCTGAACTTTCCTAAAACAGGAATCAAAGAGCGCACCATTACGAGGACCACTGCCCCCATTTTTCTTGAACTCCAAAGAATGCAGGTGGGTTTGGATAACTTCAAACCACTACGTCTCGAATGAAACAGTTTCTCGTAAGTCATCTCTCTGCTTTCGTAACCACCTTCACCGTACTGTTCGGTGGAGCGTTCTTCGTTTCAACTGCGCAGGCCCAGTTTTCGCGCCCCGTATGCGTGATGAAGGGCTGTGTAGTCACCAGCGACCAGAAACCGGCCACCGTCCGGCTTTCCATCCATCAGGCGGGCGAATCGGCTGATAACGATACCACCGGCGAAATCACCACCTGCGGAATTCAGGAAATTACGGCGGGGCGGGCTAATTCGGAATCTGGCCGTTACCTGCTCATCCTCAAGCCGGACACAAAGTATTGGGTCCATATCGAAGGAACATTCGTACAATCGCTCGATACGCTTATCGAGACCCCGAATGTCAATAAATCGACCTCTCTCGACCAGAATTTCGTTGTCAATTGGCGCGATGCACCGGATACTCCCACGAGCGATGCCTCTGGCACGGGACCGGCCAAAAAGGAATGAACGCCTTCTTTTCAGGGGGAACCTGATTAGACACACGGCAGTTCGAGTTCACGCTTGATAAGCGCTTTTCGTCATATCGCCTACGGTGGAAGCGCGCGCGAACTTCGCGGACGCGCCCGGATTGCAGTGCACGTGGTGCGCTTTGTAGCCCTGCTCAATATTCTCGTCTTCTTTTCAGATACCATCAACATTAATATCCTCTATGCTGCCATCATCGGGGATGTTCAGTTCCAGGACAATCCGTATATCCTCGATTCCGCAACAGATTCGACGAATGTGGCTCCCAATGTGGTAAAGCCGCATGTTAATTATTTTGCGCTTGCCAAATATAATGAGGGCCGAACGAATCTTTCCCAACATACGACCTCAAAGTTTAGCGGTACTACCATTATCGAAGATGAGGATAGCCCCGGCGTCCTCGAGTGTGATTCCACCGCTACCCTAACCTACGAACTTCGTTCCTATGCTCCGACGGAAGTGGCCATACTCCCGGAACGGGCCCCACCGATGCTGGACCGAACGATCACGTTCGGCTGCCTTCAAATTTAGACGCTTCCTTCCGGCGAACGTAACGCATTCATGCGGGTGCTGTGATGGCGCTCGTTTGCCAGCTTGTTTCTAAGTTCGTCCGTCTCCTCAAAAAACTGAGGGTCTATGGAGTACATTCTTGTGATGTACGCGCGGCCCTCCAGTACTCATTCATTACTCAGCATCAACCTTCATTTAGTTTTTGCCAATCAATAGAACTTTTATGTGGAACAGATTTTCAACATGTGCCACGGCCGGACTGTGCGCTCTTGCGCTCATGCTCGCCGCGTGCTCCAAAAACCAGCCTCAATCTGCGACGAGCCCATCCTTCGCGCAGGTTACGATCAGTAAGGATGGAAACAACATCGCATTCCAGCCCAATGCGCCACAGCTTACGCAGTTTACACTCGATACGGTCCAGGAAGCCGCATTGCCACTCGATCTCACGGCACCCGCTCATAACTTAGTCAGTGTCGTGAAGTCGCAATTAGATGGCAAAAAGCTCGACCTCTTCGAAACACAGGACCTGACCGATACTTACGCGAGCTACATTACGGCCCTTGCCAGCGTCGAACACTCTTCGCTTGCGTTACAACGCGCCAGGGATCTCTACGCTCACGGTATTGCTGCCAGCCATGACCTTCAGGATGCGGAACTGGACTATGCGACGCAGCAATCCACGCTCGCCGATAACGATGCGAAGCTCCGAGCTGCCGGCATCGATCCGCGGGAACTCAATCAGGCTCCCGTCGGAACCATCTGGGCCATTGCCGATGTGCCCGAAGAGCAGATTACCAGCATCAAGCCGGGCATGCAGGTGGACATTGAATACATAACCTATCCGGGAGTAATGTTCCACGGTAAGCTGGCTTCCATCGGTCAGGCAATCGACCCCATTACGCGCAAGTTCAAGGTGCGGATCGCGCTCGAAAATCCCAATGGGGAACTGCATCCCGCGATGTTTGGAACCGCGCACTTTATTGGGACGACCCAACGCGCCGTTACCGTTCCCACTACTGCGGTGGTCCGCGAAGGCGATGGGACCATGTCCGCTTGGGTCACCAGCGATGGACATACCTTCTCGCGCCGAACGGTTACCGTTGGATTGCAGGACGACGATCATTATCAAATCACGGCCGGCCTTGAACCCGGTGAACGCGTGGTCGGCTTGGGAGGCGTTTTCCTCAGCAACATGAACGAGACTCAAGAACCACAGGGATAAGGAGAGCTCGCCATGTTAAAATCGATTGTAGCCTTCTGCCTGAGCCGTCGGGCAGTGGTTCTCTTTGGACTGCTCTTTTTTGCAGTCGCGGGATACTTCGCCTATACCCAATTAAACATCGAGGCCTACCCGAATCCTACACCGGTAATTCTCGAAGTAACTGCGCAGGCTCCGGGACTTTCCGCCGATGAAATGGAGCGTTACTACACGCGCCCGATGGAGATTGCACTGTATCGAACGCCGGGGGTTTCCGTTATCCGCTCTACGTCATTTTATGGCCTTTCTTTCGTGCGAGTCACGTTTAAATGGGGCGTCAAGTATAACGACGCCTTTGCACAAGCTTCCATCGCCCTGCAGCAGAATGCTTCGTTGCCGGGCGGTGTCAGCCCAAATATTCAAGCCAATAGTGGCACGGATGAGATAATGCGATATCGCGTCGTGGGCCCTCCGCACTTCGGCCTTACGAACCTACGCACCGTGCAGGATTGGATTGTTGCGCGACAGCTTCTTACTATTCCCGGAGTTGCTCAGGTCAACTCCTGGGGCGGACCGACCAAGGAATTCGAAGTCTAAGCGGACCCGCATAAACTTCAGGCGTATAACATTACGGTGCCGCAAATTATCACGGCGCTTGGGAACGCGAATATCAACGTCGGTGGGCGAGAAATTCGGATTGGACAGCAGTCTATCAATATCCGAGGCATCGGCCTTATTGACGATGGCGGCGATGATGATTTAACGAAGGGCTACAAGGTCAGTGACATCGAGAACGTGGTCCTGAGCCAGCAGAATGGAGTTCCCATTCTTGTCAAAGATGTGGCCACGGTGAAAGTCGGATTCAAGCCGAGGCTCGGTATCTTCGGCATCGATTCGACGGACGATGCCGTCGCGGCAATCGTAGTGATTCGGCGCGATGCGAAAACGAATGAAATGCTTCCCAAGGTACGCGCCGCAATCGATGCGATGAACCATGATGGCAGCCTGCCACCGGGGGTCAAGGTCGTTCCTTTTTACGACCGTGGCAGCCTTATCAATCTGACGACGGATACGGTGCTTCACAATCTGATCTTCGGCATCCTGCTCGTCTTTTTCATCCAATGGATCTTTTTAGGTAATCTTCGAAGCGCCATTATTGTGGGAATTAATATTCCATTTGCCCTTCTCTTTGCCGTCATTATCCTGACCCTACAGGGCGAAAGCGCCAATTTGCTTTCGATCGGGGCGGTGGACCTCGGCATTATCGTCGAAAGTGCGGTCGTCCTCGTCGAAAATACGTTCCGAAATTTAGGGCGCGATCCCGATGGGCGAAAGAGCTTGCTGCAACGTCTTGCATCCGGCTATTGGGGGAACGATCCGAGCACGATGAATCCGCATAAACCTGCTTCGCGGCAATGGACGGATCGGATGCGTCTTATCCTGCTCAGCGCATTGGAAATCGATAAGGCGGTCTTCTTCTCCACGTTAATTACGATCGCGGCTTTTGTACCGCTTTTTACCATGACCGGCGTAGAAGGAGCGATTTTTGGCCCTATGGCCCGTACCTATGGCTATGCTCTAGCCGGTGCGCTCATCGCGACCTTCACCATTTCCCCCGTCCTGGCATCGTTCATCTTACCCGATCACGTATCGGAAGTGGAAACGTGGTTTGTGCGTGGATTGCATAAAGGATATGGCACGGTGCTCCACTTTACCCTGGACCACCGGTGGCTTATTTTGGGAATCGAGGGCGCGATCGTTATTGGAACCTTCGTATGGATCGCACCGCTGCTCGGGTCAGAATTCCTTCCCCATCTCGAAGAAGGAAACTTCTGGATTCGCGCGTCCATGCCAATCACACTTTCGCTTCAGGATGGCGAGGCCGCTGCGCGAAAAATGCGTGAAATCCTGATGAAGTATCCCGAAGTGATTACCGTTACTTCGCAGCATGGACGACCCGACGATGGTTCGGATGCCTCCCCGTTCTCCAACGTGGAACTCTT
Source organism: Bacteroidota bacterium (assembly GCA_021825235.1). Classification (GTDB taxonomy): domain Bacteria; phylum Bacteroidota; class Ignavibacteria; order Palsa-1295; family Palsa-1295; genus PALSA-1295. Next base: position 10,805 of record JAKAIL010000059.1, read on the forward strand.
CGCACCGCTCAAGCCCATGGACGAATGGCCGAATGGCGTCACGAAGGACAAGTTAACGGACGAGATCAATGCCCAATTTCAGCAGGCGCTGCCCGGAGTGACCTTTAACTTTTCCCAATATATTCAGGACAACATCGAAGAAGCAGTCTCCGGTGTGAAGGGCGAAAATTCGCTTAAAATCGTTGGGCCAAACCTCGATACGCTGACCAAGCTTGCCAATGAAGCACAGGCCCAGATGGCAAAAGTCCGCGGCATAACGGACCTTGGAATTTTCCCGGTCCTGGGCCAACCGAATCTGAATATTCGGGTTGACCGTGAAAAAGCGGCGCGCTACGGTGTGAATACTGGCGATGTGAATGCCGTTATTCAGGCGGCGCTCGGCGGAGCAACCGCTACCACCGTCCTTGAAGGCGACCGCGAGTTCGATGTCGTCGTGCGTTATCCGAAAGAATACCGGGACGATGTCGATAAAATCAAGAACCTCAAGGTCGCTGTGGCAACAGCTTCGGGAACGAATGCGTATATTCCGCTCAGCGAATTAGCAGATATTTCGCTGACGAATGGCGCCGCCTGGATTTACCACGAAAACACGCAGCGCTTTATTCCGATTAAGTTCAGCGTGCGGGACCGTGATCTTACCGGAGCTGTTTTGGAAGCTCAATCCCGGATAAAAAAGCATATAAAACTTCCTTCGGGGTATCGATACGTCTGGGCAGGTGAATTCCAGGACTATGAAAAGGCTGCAAAGCGCTTAGAAATTATTACGCTCATCAGCCTTGCCATTATTGGCGGCATCTTGTACAGTCTGTTCAATAATGTGCGTGATTCCCTGCTGTCACTTGCTGGCATTCCGCAAGCCATTGTAGGCGGTATTCTCGCGCTGTACGTAACGCATCAGCATTTTAGCATTTCGGCAGCCGTGGGCTTTATTTCGCTGTTTGGCGTGTCGGTCATGCTTGGAATTCTCATGATGAGCTACTACAACGAGGACCGCCGCCACGGGCGGCCACCGAAGGAGGCGATGTACCATTCCGCAATGCGTCTCATGCGGCCACTTCTCATGACCGCACTTTCCGCCTGCATTGGATTGCTCCCGGCTGCAACCTCCACTGGCATTGGAAGCCAGGTGCAGAGGCCGCTCGCGACTGTTATTGTGGGTGGAATGCTTATCGGACCGGTCATGCTCTTACTGGCGATTCCAGCTCTACGTCTCGTGTTACCTCATAAGAACGATGAGGAATCGAGCCTTTCCGCAGAGGAGGTGGAAGCATGAAACACTCCATCAAACTTTTGCTCTTCGGGACACTTTTACTGCCACAGTTGCTCAGGGCACAAGGCATGGACACGGTGATCCGTAACCGGGCGCTGGATTCGCTCCTTGCCTGGCACCCGCACGATACCGGCCTCGAGGCACAGCCAATTAGTTACCACGACTTCCTGGCCCGCGTGCTGGAACATAACCTGGACTACGCGGTCCAGAAATATAATATTTCCATCGCGCAGGCCGAGATCGAGGTGGCCAAGATCTATCCGGACCCCTTCATTTCTACGGCGTTTTCGAAAGACGTGACCGGTGGACTGCCATCGGATTCCGTTGGTGGTAACGTCCTGAGCTTTGGGGCTTCGCAAACGATTCTGCTTGGCGGAAAAATCTCGAAGGGTGTCGCCGTTGCGAGGGAAAATAAGAGCGCGGCGGAAGCCACCGTTCGGGATTTTTTCTGGAACCTTCGATCGAGTGCCGCCCAGGCGTATATCACGGCTGCAATTGCGGACAGCAATTATCTCGAAGCGCTACGCGAATATCAGAACCTGGCTAATCTCGCCAATATCAATGCCCAGCGCGTAAACGCCGGCGATATTGCTAAGACGGACTTCATTCAATCGCGCGTGGACGCCATCCAGGCGCGCGGAGCCGTCCTCGCGGCAGATGCCGCCCGGCGGACCGCATTCCTGGCGATGGGCCAGCTTATGGGAACCCAGACGGTATTATACCGGCCGGCAAGTTATCTCGCTGTACCAGCACGGTCCTTCGATCTGGACACGCTTCTGGCACATGCCGATTCCTCGCGTTCCGATCTCATTGCGGCGCGCGATCAATTAGAAGCGGCCCGATTGAACATCGAATTTGCTCGGGCCTTGCGCTGGCCGGATGTGACCGTGGGACTTGGTTACACTACGACCGCCGCGACGCCGGCGCTTCCGGCACCGTTCCCAAACGAGAACCTGCTCGGAGTGAACGTATCGATTCCCATACCACTCTCTGTGGCCGTCAATCATGGAACGCTGGATGTGGCGGAATTCAATTACGAGCAGTCGCGAGACTCGCTGGCAGCACTCCAGCTTACGGTCGAAACCAGTGTTCGGCAAGCTTACGCGCAGTACCAGCTTGCGCTGGAACAATACCAGCAGTATTCGACCGATCTCCTGCGGGACGCGCAAGCCGTTTGGGAAGCACGGCTGTATAGCTATAAAGCCGGCAGCGCAGAACTATTAGAGGTACTGACCGCCGAAAATACGCTGGCGAGTGTGTATCAGGCATACTATTCGGCTTTGTCCGGATATACCGGCGCACTGGTCACGCTCGAGTCGTCGGCACACGTTTGGGACCTGGAGTTTTAAGCGAAACATACTCCGTTTTGAATGAGCATTAATTTTTGTCTTCCCAGAAGGGCGGCCATGGCCGTCCTTCTCGTCGTCATCGCGGGACCGGTCCCGGCGTCGGGCCACTCCGGGCATTCGCCCAAAACGGATTCCGCTAATAGTTCCAACGCCACGGACCCGGAATTAGTCTTCCAACTTTCGAGTGGCTTTGGACTTTCGCCCGCCAATATCGGGAGCAGCCTCTGGGCCATCGAAGCAATGGCCGGGAAACCTATTTTTAATGGTGACTTTATATGGCTCGGCTCTGCGCCCACCATCGTGCCGAAATTCCATCTCGAAGAAAATGTTGGGGATGGATTTATACCTATCAGCGTGGAATACGACCACCCGGTTTCGCGTTCTGTGGAGGAGCGGCTGTTTCTCTATGGAATGTTCTCCGTGGGGCCACAATTTGGCGATCACTCGGACCGGGCATTTGTTCATACCTGGATGGCCTCGGCGGGCATCGGCATGAAGGACGGCGGTGTTTCGGGTTTTATTGGAAAATTTGGATTGGATTATACTTCCCTTAGAACTGGTAGTGCGGGACTTTTTGTTATTCTCGTCTCCGGCATTTATTTTTAAGGGAATTCCTTCCGCTCTCATTTAAACAATTCGGTGACTACGAAATTAGGATTGCTTCTCGTGTTCTCCGTGCTTTCCGCACAAGCCGCGCGGGCCTCGTTACCTTCCGCCGTTTTGGACGCAGGCATAAATCCCGATTCTTCCGCGCGCATTATCACGGACACCGCTCGATCCGCATCCCGCGCGTTCGATACGTCCGAATACCTCCCCTGGTCGGAATACCGCTGGGCCGATCATCAAATGTACACGATTACCGGCGAGCCACCACGCCGCTACACCAAGATCGAACCCATTCCCGCATACACCTACCTCGGAACGTATTTCGGAATTCTGGTGGCACTCCATCTCTATCAGGAAGAAACGTTCTGGCGCTCCGGGCAATCGTTTCGGATTCGAAATAACTTCGATGAATCGCTCGGGGCGAATTATGGCGGACATTTTGAGGGAGGATACTTTGTATCGTATGTTTCGGAGCAGGCGCTCATTGCTTCCGGTGTAAGCTACAAGTTGGCGCCACTTTATGGTGCGCTGGCCGGGCTGGGCTACCAGACCTATGTAGAGATTCTGGACGGCTACGGTTCCGACTTCTCGTTCTCGCCGTTCGAAGCATACTCGCAAACGCTGGGGGTCGTCTATTTTATCGCTTCCCAATACTCCCGAACGCTGCAGGACCTTTCTCCGAAATTTAATTACTACCCTTCTCGCTGGTACGGGTGGGAACCCAAATCTGGCTCGTTAACTCCCATTGACGATTACAGCGCCTGGAATTTTTGGATCAGCGCCAATATCAAAGACTTGACGAAGTGGAACTTCTGGCCGAATTGGCTAAACATTGCCGCGGGCTATGGCGCGAGAAACCTCGGGGACCCTGGTGAAACGCGTATCATCACGCTGGCGCTGGACTACGACCTCGTAAAAATCCTTCCCGATGGCTCGCCGGGGTGGAACTGGGCGCGCCAAACACTCGATTTCGTAAAGCTTCCGGCGCCCGGGATCGAAGTTCGTATCACGCGGGAGGGCAAATATACAGGCACTTTCTTCTATCTCGCATATCCTTTTATCAAATTTTAAGCACGGATGATCCGATCTCTTTTCCTTGCCATTCTTGTAGTAACGATTTCGCTCCCGGCCCTCGCGCAGGACACGACCCACACGGAGGCCATCCGCATCGGGGTTGGAGTTAGCTACTCCCCGTTCGCCATTCCTGGCGACCAATATAGCCGATTTGAAACTGCCGGCATGACGAATTTTTTCGTTCCTATGCAATTCGGCCCCTACATTCGGTTCGAGCCGGAATTTGGGCTGTTTTTCAAATCCTACAACGAAGCCGTACCGGATTCCGCCGGCAGCTATAATCGAACGGCCAATACTCAGATCGTTCGCACTGGCTTTGGGGTGTTTTACACCACGCAGCTCGATAAGGCTTTTCAATGGGGGCTCGGATTCCGAATCGGGATCATGTCTTCCGAAACCGAAACACACCAGGCCAACATTAACATCGAGGATACCGACGCGCACTATGCGATCTTCTATCTCGGTGGCGCTATGAGTGTGGAATATTTCGTCTCGAAGCACTTCAGCATTGGCGGCGAGCTACAGTTTATAGACTACAGCTACGGTTCCCCACTGATTACAGTGGGATCGAATCCACTCAGCGGATATCTCTCCAACTCCCCTACTCAGGACGTCTGGGCCACGAACGAGGTGCTCTCGGCGAGGTTCTGGTTCTGAACATTTATTTTGAAGTCGAATGGAACTCACAAAAACTTTTAGTGAAAAAAACATTCAAGACTTGATCATGCATTTTGAGCAAGGTCTTTTAAATCTTGAACCAGGATTTCAACGAAAATCGGTTTGGTCCGAGTCTGATCGGAAAAAATTAATAGAATCAATTTTCCACGGATATCCTGTACCATCTATCTTTCTTTATAAAAGGAATGAAGGCGGCAAAGTAATGTATGACGTAATTGATGGGAAACAGAGACTTGAAAGCATCTTCATGTTCACCCGAACCGGAAGGTTCCGAAAAGGAACTTTTGACTGCAAGTTGGACTTAGGAAAAGGTCATCAATTGTATTCGTGGCCGAAAATAGAAAAACACTTCGAAGACGAAGCGCACGAATTTAAAACCTATCAAATCCAAACAATTGAAATTTCTGGAGACTTCGCTGATATCGTAAATGTCTTTGTGAGAATAAACAGTACTGGTAAACCATTAACTTCGGGAGAAAGACGTCATGCACGATATTATGATAGCCCGTTTCTGAAAGTTGCAGAGAGGCTTGCACGCAAGTATGAGGCGAAGCTCGTTGAAAGTAAAGTTCTTAGCGAGCAAGATATCAATCGAATGAAAGGAACGGAATTGATCGCGGAACTACTGATGTCAATTCACAATGCTGGGCCAATTAACAAGAAACTCGCGCTTGATAGAGCCATCGGAAATGAATCTGTAAAGGTTGCCGAATTAGGTAAAATTTCTAACGAATTTGAGGTCACATTACGGTCAATATTCAAGATCTTCCCCAATCTATCGTCAACTCGCTTCCGTAAAATCGTAGATTTTTATACCCTCTTTCTCGTCATTTGGGAGTATGAAAGAGAAAAATTTATATTGAATGACCGCAAACGTAATGAAGTGGCTCAAAGCATATTGAGAAAATTTTCAACAGGAGTTGATTCATTGAGAGATGATCTTCGTCAAGTGAAGCCACCCTCGCGTATAAATGAAACCTATCAGCGGTATTTGCTAACAGTTCAAGGCAATACGGATAGCTTACCGGCACGTCAAACAAGAGCCGCAATCGTAAAGGATCTGATAGGGTCTCTCTTCGAGCGTAAGGACAATCGCAGAACATTCACATTAGAGCAAAGAAGAATACTCTGGAACTCAGATGAAAAACAGGCTTGCCGGAAGTGCAAAACTCAACTACATTGGTATGATTTTACCGTAGATCATATTTTAGCACATACTAAAGGAGGCAAAACAATGATCAGTAATGCGCAGATACTTTGTAAAAGCTGCAATAGTAAAAAGCGTGATCGCTGAACTTAAAAAGTTATTGTGACTGCCCTAAAGCATTGCTTTGGCAAGTCTCTAATATCCGATTCATTGGCGTGCGCAAAACTTATGACGAAATAGTAGCAAAAATTATATCTTTAGACCCTTAAAACACTTCAATAGCATCAATCTCAGGAACCAACGATCTTGGACCAGCACGGCCTCACGCAAGCAGAACTTTCCAAAATGTCAGGGTCGAGAAGCCATGTTTCAGAATTGCTGTCGGGTAAACGAGCCCCGAGCCTGCGAGTGATGAAAATTCTCCATCGAAAATTAGGCATACCGGCAGATGTGTTATTAAGCAATTAATCCTATGCTTTCCCTCGCCCAAACCTACGCCACACTCATCAATGAAGGCCGATTCGAGGAGCTTACTAGATCG
>JAKAIL010000299.1 GCA_021825235.1 Bacteroidota bacterium
CGCGTGCCTCGCAGGAAGAGAGGGAATCGAAATCTATGTAGCTCGCGCTAAGCGAGAGCGCGCTCGCCCCCGGCGCGGCAGTGGCATGTAGCGGCACGGTTTCCGTGCCTGCGTTTGTGGTAATGCGGAGCGAGTCCGTTAAGGGACCGGAGGGACTCGAAGGACTAAAAGTAACATACAATGTATCGCTCGACCCAACTGGCAACGGGTTTTCATTCCCAAAAACCCTATACCCTACACCCTGTACCCTATACCCTATCTCCGAAACCGTATCGCAGCCCGCGCTCGAAATCACCAGCGGCAGCGTAGCCGAATCGCACGCCGAAACCGTTCCAAAGTTCAAGGCCGTATCCGAAAGGACCGCTTGTGGAATGCCGCGTTCGACGTGGACAAGTAGCGTTATCGTTGTATCGAATGACGTGGTGCCACCGTTATCCGTGTATTTGAGATGAGCCGAAACCGTTAGCACCGTATCTCCAACGCGTAGGCCGGTGCTTCCACCTTCCGCGCCGGGAGAAATCCTTACCACCAGTGAATCCGATGCGCCCGCCTTGAGGTCGAGCGGCAGTTGCGGCGTAAGGTTCGCGGCAAGCGGCAGGGTTAGGCCAGCGGGTAGCGTGAGCGAATCCAGTTCCAACAAGCCGCACGTGGTATTGGTGAGGGTAATCGTTCCGACGCTCGAATCGCACATTTGGACCATTACCGTAGGAGAGCCAACCGCGAAGCTCCGCGTGTCCTGAACGCCCGCGCCCTGCACGCGGATGGTATCCACATGCTGCTGCTCGCCGTCGTTCCAGAAAATGAGAATGCTGCCGCGCTCCGTATCGGCAATAGAAGGTTTGAACGAGATCGAGAAATAGGTGTCAGAATGCCCTTGTGGAATGAAATCCCGCACGGGCTTAAACGAGAAATCTCTGAAACTAACGCTATCGGGACGGAAGATAATGCTATCGACCGTCACGCGTTCACACGCGTGGAGGATGGCAAACGAATCACTCAGCAGGATCGGTGCACAGAGCGACTGAGCGCCAAAATCCATTGAGCGTTTTGTTAATTCGAGTGTCCCAGGCGTTGCGCCAAAAACGATGGTTGTCTGGAAAGTGGTGTCAATCGGGTCGTAATTATCATCTTCGAAATGGAAGGTCAGTGCCAGCGTGTGGGTGCCGGGGACCTTCGGTACAATTGTGACGAGCACTGTGTCGGTGTTGGTCCCACAGGCATGGTAACGTTTCTCGGCATAATAAATCCCAGAGTCTAAACCCGTAACGGAGAGCGAATCGAAATTCGCATAGGCGCAGGATTGGTTAGCCGCGAGCAGCATTAATCGGCCCGTATCACAAACGAAAAGCGTGTCCAAGTTACCCTGTGGGGCTCGAAGCGATAGGGCGAGGAATGGCCGAATCTGCAAAGGCGTGGTGTCGGTCCAACGATAAAACCGGAAATAGGACCCGTCGGTATCTGCGTAAAGATACAACATTCCACTGCTATTGCCGCATGGGATAATCGAGCTATTCCCACCCCATCCACTCCAGCCGCCTGTGTGATGCGCGTCGTCACATTCGGGAGCAATTGGAGATTTTACAAAATGCCAAGAGTTTCCCTGATCGGTCGATTGCAGCAACCCTCTGCCGTTATTCACATCCTCGCCGGCATAATAGGCATACGCCGTGCAGTCGGTAACACCGAACCAGGAAGCAATTTCCTCACTATCGATCTGCACGGTCCAATTGGCGAAGGGAGGTTCCGACCGGTATATCGATAGTGAATCGTAAGTTCCGCCATTCCCATTCGATGCAAGTAGGTAGCACGAATGTGGGATCGATGCCAAGGCATACTGGGCAAGGAAGATGCTGGACCATTGCATACTCCAGGAAAGCCCCTCATTGGTGCTAAAGACAATCGCACCTAAGGTAAGAAACGCAATCAAGTTTTCTCCGTTGCCCGTCAAACACGAGAATTGATGCGTGTCCGAAACGCCGGAAGGAAGAACGATATGGTTCCAGCTTTGTCCGTCATTAGTTGTACTCAACAATTGGTAATGGCCTGCGCTATCGTTGACCACGAAAAGTTTATGATCGACAGCATATATGAACGAATAGTTAGGGCCAGCAGTTATTTGGTTCCAACTCGATCCTGAGTCGCTGGTCTCATAAATGCCACCACCACCATTTCCGATGTTCGTTCTGACACAATAACCATGACTGGGACTGACGAAATCGAGTTGAAAAATTACCCCTAGAGTCGTCCACGTGGCGTTCCAGGTATTGCCGGAATCGACGGTTCGGTATAAAATTCCTCTTCCGCCGTTTGGGCTGACCACAAATCCGTAACCAGCGGTTACAAAATAGGTATAAGGGAAATCGCTCCAACTCGTGTTACGAAGAGAAGGATTAGCGAGTTGAGTCCATGACTGTGCAGAAATGGTCGAATGGCTCCACAAGCAGAGCAGCAATGTAATCGCAGATCGACTTAAGGCCCGGAACTTTATACTTGACATAATTGCAGAATGCAAATTAGAGAAACGCACCTCTTCGTTACAAGACATCCTTCCTAATACAAAGCCCGCCGGGGAATATCCCCGGCGGGAGTTGCGAATTAAATTAATGCGAGACCGTCAGCATCGCATTGGCGCGCGAGCCTTCGTCTCCAATTGCTTCGATAATATAGGTGCCGGCGGGCCATTTCGCTACATCGAAATTAATCGGTGCTCCACTGGCTGAAATGGTCAACGTTCCCGACTTCTGAACGGTTTTGCCCAGGACATTCAGGACGCGTACCTCGGCAGTCCTTCCTGGGATGCCCCAGACAGTCGCGGTTTCGGTAGCAGACGCGGGATTATCCTCGAGTGTAACCGAAAATTCGGAATTGCCACTCGAAGCACCCTGCTCTGAATGTTTGAAGCCGACGCCTTGGTTCACCGGCGCACCCACACCGATATTACCCCAGCTGTCCGGGAGACTCAATGGCCAAGCGGCACCAATATCGGTCAGGCCGGTCAGCCTCAGCTCATTGCCCATACGTCGAGTTCTCGAAAAGCCCGGAAGCATCGAAGATTTCATAATCTAATGACACGCGAATGGCCCCAAATGTCACGGCACTTATCGGGCGATCGCGATTGGTCGAATGGCGATGAATCCTCCGCACGAAATTCGCAGAAGATACACGCCTGATGGAAGCGTTTGCACGGGCAGCGTGAAGGGCAGGTCATGGCGCGCGGAAGGAATCCTCGTTCTTCCCAGCGCATCCATGACTTCCGCCTGCACTCCGCGGCCGCTCCCCTCCACGGTCACCGAAGTCACCGCCGGGTTGGGAACGATCCTATCGATACTGAATGGAACCACCCCCGTCCGCATAAACCCCTGCAATTCATGCTCCCCGCACCGAGAGACATACGTAAACCCGGAACCCGTGCTATCCACACTCGCGATGCAATCGGCAGGAGTCGTTCCATCCGCCTCCAGCGAAATATCCGAGAGCGCGAGCGGAGTCGCTGCGGAATCCGTGAGATACACACGGAACGAAAGCGTGCCGATGGTGTCCGCGTGGGTCGGTGCTTCCAGCCCGACCTTCCACGCGAAGGTATCACTCCGCGTGGTGGTCGCCGAACCGGGCGACCACGATAACCCCGAAGCATTCTGGAGGGCCAGCAAATCGTCATTATGCGTGAGCACGAATCGCAGTCCCGTAAGCGAACGGGCCGCCGCGCCGGTATCGCCAGTAAGGGTGACGTAAATGGTTACCGTCTGTCCGGCATGGGCAGCGGCCGCCGGACTGAGGCTGAG
>JAKAIL010000060.1 GCA_021825235.1 Bacteroidota bacterium
GATCTCTGTTATGCTCGACCGAATGAGGACCGTGCTGAAGAGCCTTTTCTTGCTTAGCATTACGTGCAGCACACTCTATGCGCAAAATCCCTCTGGTATGCCACCAATGTATGTCGGAGGCGGCCTCCAGGTTGCCTTCAATTGGCATAATCTTAACGTTCCGGTCTATCGCAACGATACGCTGTGCGGCACCTTCCAGCATGGGACGAGCATTCTGCCCAGCGGCTATTTATTATTCGAGAAGCCACTGGGAGTTCCGGCCCACTCCCTCTGGATTGCTCCGCGCCTGCACCTGACCGATCTCGGTGCTACCATCTCTACTCCTTCCGCCGATGCCGCCCGTGCCCGCAGTCCGCTCGATAGTTCACTTCAAGCGGTTGACCAGGTTTCGCATTTGGATGCCACGCTCCTGGCGCTCGGCGCGGACCTGTTTGTAAAGTACCCACTTACGTCTCGGCTTTTCCTCTTTGGGGGACCGAGCATCAGCTATCTTATTCAACGAAACTGGCAGGTCTCCGAACTTATTCTGAGCCCCTCGTATGCGCTGTTCCCGAATGGGACGCAATCGAGGACGATTGCGAGTGGGCAAATCCCCAACAGCACGAGCATTTTTGCAAGCGCGACGGTCGGTGCTTCGCTCGACGTGCCACTCTCGGAAAAAGTGGTACTCGCACCAGAATTAAGCTTTACTGCGCCACTGACGAGTATTCGTTCTGATCATCCCTGGCGCGTGTGGTCGGTTTCGCTTGGAGCTGCGATCAAGTTCAATATCGCGCCAGAACCAAAGATGGAAGCTATTATTCAGCCGCCACCGCCAAAGCCGACGAGCGAACTGGCCGCGACCGTCGCGATTTCCGGCGTCATTCACGATAGTACCGGTAAAGAAGTGGAGATCCCGGACCCACAAATTCAGATCGAGGAATTTCTGAAGCTGGAGGCGTTCCCAACGCTGAACTATATTTTCTTTGGTGATGATAGCGCTCAAATTCCCTCGCGCTATCATCTGTTTGCGTCCGAAGATTCCGCCGGCAGTTTCAATGATTCCACGTTATCCGGCGTAAGTACACTCGCGGCCTATCATGAGGAGCTTAATATTTTAGGAAAGCGCCTTCACGATACTCCGGCCATTGGCATTACACTGACTGGCACCAATTCCGAAGACAGTACCGAGGCGGGGGATACCTCCATCGCCCGAAAACGTGCAGAAAGTGTGCGCGATTACCTCGTCCACATCTGGAAGATCGATCCCGGCCGAATCTCCATTCGTACCGAAGGCCTTCCGGAGAATCCTTCCCCTGCCAATACGCCGGCTGGAGATGAAGAGAACCGCCGTGTGGAAATTACATCGAGCGATCCGGCATTCCTCGATCCGCTGGTAGTCCAGACGATCGACCGCACAATGAACCCGCCGGTCATTCGCCTGCGGAGTTCCTATCGTTCGCGCTTGTCGCTCGTTGAGAATACGCTTTCGCTTACCCAGGGGAATCGAGTTCTCACCTCGTATCGTTCGCCGGGACCGATGGTGCAATGGAAACCGAATTCCAACGAAATGCCGCGCACCGATTCGCCGCTCGTAGCTACGATGCACCTTACGGATTCTCTTGGAACGAACTATAGCACATCGGACACGACCAATGTGAACCTCATTACGATTCGCAAAAAGCGGGAAGAACGCATTAAGGACAAAATTATCGAGGACTACAACCTCATCACATTTAATTTCGACAAGTCCGATCTCACGGACGGATCTCAGCGCGTGATTTCGGAGATTGCCAAATCCGTGACGCCGAACACCCGCATTAAGATTACCGGCTATACCGATGTTACCGGGGAAAGCCAGCATAATCTGGAATTATCTGAAGCGCGGGCAAAGGCGGTTGAGGATGCGTTGCGCTCGACGTTAGGGCCGCTGGTCGATTCGGTTACCTTCCAAACGCAAGGTGAAGGGCAGGCCGATTTGGTGGATAATCGCTATCCGGAAGGCCGATTCCTTTCGCGCACAGTATTTGTTGAGCTACAAAAGCCAGTGCAATAACGAACAAAGTGCATAGAATGCAGGTTGAACAGAACGCCATGCTGACGACAATCTATCGGCATTACAACGTTACGGCTTTTCTTGTCGGCTGCCTGCTCCTTGTTGCTTGCTTTAATCCGGCGTTTGCTCAGCCGGTGATATCCTACATCACCCCCGATGCCGGCGCGCCCGGCATGACCGTGGCCGTGGAGATTATCGCGCCCGCGAACTCCTCGGCTCCCTTTGGCAGCGACCAGATGTACACGGATGGTTCCTTGGTCCGCCTTACGCGCCCGAGCGATTCGGCGCTCGTGCGGCTCGGGCCATCTATCGTAAGCTGGAATGGCCATCTCATCCAACAAATGTTCTTGCTCAAGCCAAACACCAAGGTGCGCGATACGGAAGTGTATTTCAATGTGTACTACGGTACAGGGGTAAGCGCAGTAGATAGCTTCGAGATCCTTCAGCCGCGGGATGTGGGGACCTTGTCTGGTGGTGGCCCGATCCTCGCCCAGCGAACGCGTCGAAATACACTCGTGGTGGATTCCCTTATCCTGAAGAATGGAAACTTCTCGGTTCCCATGACCGATCCCGATCCCAGCACGCCCGGCAATCAGGCGTATTTGCCATTCCGAATTCTTTCAATGGGGCCGATTCGTCTTATTGGCGCTTCGATAGTGGCGGATGGAAGTTCAGGGGTAACGGGATCCAATGGTGGCAATGGCGGGCCGGGCGGTGGCGGTGGCGGTAGCGGCTATCCCGGTTCCGGTGGCGCAGGTTACACTGGCGGCGGTGGAGATAACGATGGTTCGAATGGCCCGGGTGGCAAGGGAACTGGCATCGCATCTCCTACTACTTGGAATGGGGGAAGTAGTCTTAATGGTGCACCGGGTGGGATTGGAGAGCAGCACACCGGAAGCGGTTATGATGATGGTGCAGGTGGTGGTACTGGGCTACCGTTTGGTACGAGCGGCACCGTTGGTGGCGGAAGCACCAGCCCAGCCGGTGGCTACGGCGGCGCTTCGGCCGGTGGCAGCAATTCAACTTATACCACTGATTACGGTGGGGGTGGTGGTGGCTTCGAAACATCGGGGAGCGCAGGCGGTGGAAGTGGTAACAATGGTGGTCAGGAAAATGGAAATGTCATGCTTATTCCGCTCGTCGGTGGTTCTGGCGGCGGTGCTGGAAATGCAACGTACAACTCCTTTTTTAGTCCAGGTACCAAAGGCGGTTCTGGCGGCGGTGGCGGTGGTGCCATCGAGCTTACGAGCTTTCGAAATCTTGAGGTGCCTAATGGAAATATCTCCGCAGATGGTGGGGCCGGTTCGAATGCCAATTCGTCCACATTCCCTGCCGCTGGCGGGGGCGGAGGTTCCGGCGGTGCTGTCAGCCTTTGCGCAAGAGATTCCATAGTATTTGGTTCCAGCAGCTCGATTTCCGTCCAAGGCGCAGGTGGTGGCTCGGGACAAAACGACGGCGGAACAGGTAGTGTGGGCCGTGCAAGACTGAACGGATTCGTTTCGACATTCGAAAGTCCAACAAGTTCGAAATACTTTACCCCAGGTAAAGATTATACCGGGCCCTCCATCCAGCGCGTTACTTCCACGGCGGATTCGGTTTATGTCCACGGTTACGCGGAAGTGTGGGACGGAGTTCCCGCGACCCCTATGCCGATCGATGTATTCTGGGCCTGGCCCAGTTCACCTGTATGGCACGATACGCTTGTAAACGTGGCGAACGATCCGCGGAGCCACACGGCCCAGTGGAATGCCGTCTTTCCGAATTCGCCGCTCAGCATGGATTCCCAGGTATATGTGGTCGCGGTGCAGGACGAAACGCAAAGCGCTGGAACCTACACGAATGTTCCGACCGGCGTAATGTCCCACACGAGCGGAATTATTTCGAACGTTGTTGGCCCGCCGAAGCTTGTTTTGAGCGATACAGTAATTGATTTTGGCGATGTTTTGGTCGATTCCTGTTCGCAGGATAGATCGGTTGAAATCTATTCCGTGGGCCGTGGGAACCTTATCGTCGATTCCGTGGAGCTGATTCCACCGGTTCCGGACTTCCATGTAAAGACGCCATTGCCGGCCACGCTTCCACCGGGCGGTTCGCTTGCGCTGGTAGTATCCTTCTGTCCAACGGCGGTGAAGTGTCCGATTACGGCGCAGCTCGATATTTTTTCCAACGCACCGCCCGTTCCATCCGCGAAAGTCGAGTTGCGTGGCTGCGGCATCCAGCCGCACGCGATGCTAAGTCCCCTCGTAATTAATTTTGGCCGCATTCACATCGGCGATTGCAAGGATACGTTTGCCTACCTTATCGACACGGGTTCGAGTCCGCTGGCTGTGACACAAGAATCGCTTGGCGATCCAACGCATTTCAAAATTCTGGATGCGCTTCCGATCCGCATCGCTCCGGGCGATACGGTGAAGCTAAACCTGGAATTCTGCTCGAGCGATACGGCGACCGATACTTCGATCGATACGATTAAGAGTGACGCCCCGGAAAGCCCGAACCTGCTTACACTGATCGGTAGCGGGAAGACTGGCGTGCTTTCACTTCCGGCGGAGCTCGATTTCGGCCTTGTCCACCTGGATAGCTGTAAGGATTCCGGTTTTTATGCGAAGAACACCGGCAACGATTCACTCCTCGTAACGGGCCAGTCACTAACCGGCTCAGGGAACTTCACGATTCTTTCGCCCGCGGTTCCATTCGTTATTCCGGCCGATAGCAGCGTATTCGTTTCGATCCAATATTGCGCTATGGATACGGCTGCTGCATCGGCAGTGCTCACGCAAGAGACGAGTGTTCCGGATTCCGGCAGTGTGCTGCTCCTTGCTCATAGCGGCATCGGAATTCTCGCCATCGCAGATACGATTAACTTCGGAGCGGTGCCGACCGGCTCCTGTATCGATACCAGCATTGTGGTAACCAATGTGGGAACGGACACGCTGTTCCTTTCCTCACCGCTCAATTTACAGCCGCCATTCTATTATCGTGGCCCTTCACCGCTCGTTCTGGCACCGGGCGCGAGCGATTCCGTGAAATTCCGCTTCTGCTCGATGGATACGAGCGCGCACTCCGAAACCGCGTCGCTGGATACGGTGCGGCGTGGGATTAGCCCGGCCTTTACCTTGCTCGGCAAAGGAATCGAAGGAGCGTTAGCGACCTCCGGCGCTGTGGACTTAGGCTGCGTCGCGCAAGGAACCGATACTACCGTGAAGGTAACTATTCGGAACACGGGCACCGCTGCGTTGGACAGTCTCACGGCTTCCGTCGTGCCCGCAAGTGTTGCAACGATCGTCCACGCTCCGCCGTCGAGCCTTGCGCCCGGTACTGCGGATTCGGTCGTACTCACCATCCCGGCCTCGACCTTCGGGCCGCTCTCCGCCACGCTTTTACTCCAATGGAGCGGCGGTTCGACTGTTAAACTGCCGATTACCGGCGAGGTTACCACGAAGCCAGCCATCCTTGCGCTCGACACGAGCATCGCGTTCGATTCGACGGACCTCGGCGATTCGAGCGTGACGAAGTGTATTCGGGTTACCAATTATTCCTGCATTGCGCTCGCGGTCGATTCCGCGACGATTGTTGGCGCATTGCCGGGCGAATTCGAGATCGTTTCCAATTCGGCCTCGCCTTCACTATCAGATAGCTTGATTGGAACGATTTGCATTCGCTACCGGCCCCAGCGCATTGGAATGGATTCCGCCGAGTTGGTCCTTCGAAGCGGCTCGGCAGCAATACCCGTTGCCTCGCTTACCGGGGTAGGGAAGGGCAATGCCATCGGTGTGGAACTGGCTCTCGATACCGTTTCCGGCCGGCCTGGGGAGGTCGTGAACGTTCCAGTCCATGTGCTCAACGACGTTACGTCAGCCGCGATTACCTCGCTTAAATTCCGGGTGACCTTCAATCCTATGCAATTGGATTTACGGCAGCCGGGAATACCGTCCGTCCAGGTAACCGGTGGCATCGCGCCGCAGGGCCCGGCACCTTCCGGCACCATTTCGATGACGTCGTATTCCATCGGCGATAAGGAAATCACCGCGACCTATTCCGTGCCACTCACTGGAAAGCCGGTGGTTGCCGAGCTGCCGTTCGAGATTCTGGAACCTACGGCAAACACCGCATCCATTCATCTCGCGAGCGCCTCCTTTGGAACTTCGCCGGCAACGCTTGCCGCAACGGGAGATGGCGAAATTGTGATCGAGCAATGCGACACGAATAATCGCGTTGTATTAAGCGAGGCTCCGGTTGATGTTGCGCAGAATAATCCGAATCCGTTCAGTGCTCATACCTCGATTTCGGTGAATGTACACCTTGCCGGTCACGTGACGGTGGAACTCTACAATGCGCTGGGACGGAAGGTGATGGTGGCATTCGATGGGAATGTAACCCCCGGCGTGCAAATGATTCCACTCGATGCCTCCTCGCTTGCGAGTGGAGCTTATACCTACATCACCACCTGGACCGGAACCGGGTCGAGCAACGATCAGCCACTCACGGCCCGCGTGGAAAAGACGATGATGGTGCTCGGGGAGTAGCTGCGTGACCTAAAGGCGATGACTTTGCGTTTCTAACTACCTATGGTCTACGTCACGCGTAAAGCGCATTTTTCTGCCGCACACCGCTTGTTCAATCCGGAATTTTCGGACGAAGAGAACGAGCGCGTGTTCGATAAGTGCAATAATCCACGAGGCCACGGGCATAATTATACGATCGAAGTAACCGTGGCGGGCGAGCCGGACCGGAAGACGGGATACGTGATCGACCTCAAGAAGCTCGGAGAGTTAATCGACCGGGAAATTCTCACGAAAGTCGATCACAAGCACCTCAATTTCGATGTGGTGGAGCTGCGTGGAATTATTCCCACTGCCGAAAACATTACCCTCGTTTTTTGGAAGATGCTCGCGCCGCATATTACGGAAGGAAAATTATACAAGGTCCGTGTGGCCGAGAGCGATAACAATTACGCCGAATACCTTGGTACTTGAGCTTCTTCCATTCTTCATTGTTCACGCTTACTTTTTAATTGATTCATGGCTCCTGTTAAGACGCTGCCCGAACGCACCTTGGATTTAGAGGAAATTCCTTCCGGGGAACTCGACGAATTGCTTGCATCCCCCTGTACGATGGGTGCGGCGGAAGATGAAGTGGAATCGAATCCCCGGTTGCGCGAAGCGACCCGCATATTGCTCGAAGAGAGCGGGGAAGATCCCGAGCGTGTCGGACTGTGGCGCACGCCACACCGCGTTGCGCGTTCCTGGGAATTTCTCACGAGCGGCTACACGGCGAACATTGAGAAGATTTTGAACGGTGCGGTCTTCGAAGAAAAATACGATGAGATGGTCCTGGTGAAAGACATTGACTTTTTCTCGATGTGCGAGCACCACTTGCTGCCATTTTACGGGCGAGTGCATATTGCGTATATCCCAAATGGTAAAATTGTCGGGCTTTCGAAACTGCCGCGCATTGTGGAAGTTTTCGCCCGCCGTTTGCAGGTGCAGGAACGAATGACGCGCCAAATCGCCGATACCATCGTTGAATATCTCGATCCCGTTGGCGTCGCCGTCGTTTGCGAGGCGCGACACCTCTGCATGATGATGCGCGGCGTGGAGAAGCAAAACTCGTTTACCACAACGAGCGCGATGCACGGCGCCTTCAAGCAGCCCCAGACCCGCGCCGAATTTATGACACTGATCGGAACGAAATTACTTTAGCCGTATAGCATGGAGTTGCACTCCGTGATCCGGCTTCGTGCCACCAAGGTCATTGCGGAATGCAATTCCGCGTTATACAAATGCAAGAATATCCGTCAGCTTGTGTAGTATCTTCGTTGCTTTCGGGATTTCCTCCGAATGCTGCGTGATAAGATAGGCTGTTTTCGTTCCGGCTCGTTTGCCCGCCTCGATGTCGGACATGGAATCGCCGATCATCCAGCTATTCCTGAGATCGATGTGCCATTTCTCTGCCGCTTCGAAGAGCATTGTGGGAGCTGGCTTACGGCGAGTGGAAGAGCTATCGGTGTCGGTGCAATAAATAATGTCATCGAAACGAACTCCCGCTTCGCGCTCCAGTGCATTCTGCATTTCCTCGTGGACGTTCGCAAGGTCGGCCTCGGACATAATTCCCAGTCCCACGCCGCGCTGGTTCGTGATAATGATGGCGAGATACCCGCGCCGCTTCACTTCCCGAAGCGTTTCCACGACCCCCGGCAGCAACTCGAATTCGTTCCAATGGCGAACGTATCCTCCCAAAATGCGCGCGTTGATGACGCCATCGCGGTCGAAAAAGATGGCGGGGGGTCCGGGGTCCGGAGTTCGGCGATGGATATCGGTCACAAAAGATGAACAATTGAGGCGCCGCTTTCCTTTCGTGGCTGCGATTCCTCATGTTGGCAAAGTAAGCCTTCCGTCTCGCCGCTGGAATCCTGTTTCTTCTTCAATGAATTCAGGAATAGCCATTAAAAGTGTTGTATCTTTGCATGGTTGTTTTAGATATTTTTTTTCACAACTTGTCTACTCTAACCATGAAAAAACTATTCTGTTCTCTGACAATTCTATGTTTTGCTACGCTCACCGCGAGCACAGGGCGCGCTCAGCATAGCTTTCTTGGCGCCCGAGTTGGAGCGAATTTGGCGAATGAGTCGGTCGATTCGCTTCCCAGTGGTGCCACTACTTCAATGCATGCCGGTTTTCTCGCAGGCGTGCAATACGAATATTGGCTCGATGACATGTGGTCGCTCGGTGTACAGGTACTCTACGATCAGAAAGGGGTCCATGAAGACATCAATAACGTTGTAGATTTTGTGGGAACCGGAAAGGTAGACCTTACCCTGAATTATCTCGAGATTCCGGTGCTCGCCAAAGTAAGCTTTGGAACCGGAAGCTTGAGGCCCTACGTCTTCGCGGGGCCAAGCGTGGGGTTTTATCTATCCAACAAAGCCCATTTGAATGAGACGTTCGAGGGGCAGACGCTCGATACAACCGAAACGATACCGGATTCGAGCATCAATTCCACGGATTTCTCAATCGTAGGTGGCGCTGGAGTTTCGCTTAAATTGGGATCCGGGCAGGTGCTCTTCGTCGATGCGGCGTATGCGTTAGGACTCGTGAATATTTCACACAACCAACCCGGTGATAACACTGCCGTTAAGTCCCGTGACATCCGCCTCGCCGCTGGGATTCTGTTCCCGCTGGATTAGTTTAACAATATAATAGTGAAGCGCCCAATATCCATTCTTCTACTTAGTTTCCTCAGCCTTGTAGGGAGCCGATCATTCGCGCAGAAGTACAAGGTATCGTAGCCGGCGGAAACTTCGCCAATGAGTCCCTCGATTCGATAGCCTTGACAAATCCAATTTCCAACCATACTGGTATCCTTGCCGGCATTCAGTTCGAACGATGGTTCAGTCCGCAGTGGGGTATCAGCATGCCGATCCTATATGTGCAGGCGGGTCGCAACGAAGATCTTAATGGGGAAGGCGCTGGGATTTTTTATGGGTTTACGAGGTCAGGATCCATAAACGTCGAGACGAATTACATCGATGCTGCCGTGCTTTTTGACAAAACAATTTTCGGATACAATTGTACCCGAACCTACGCGTTTGCGGGGCCAGCGGTGGGATTGTTTTTATCGGGGAGCGTTCACGAGGACTTTCTGATCTCGAAGCCGGGAAGTGAATCCTTTGGAGGGGATACCACTTTTGACCTCCAGGCTTCAGGACTCGATTATTCCATTGTGGCTGGTTTGGGATGTTCCGTTAAGTTAAACTCGGGTTCGATGCTTTTTTTCAATGCGTCGTATTGGTACGGTCTAACGAATGTTTTCGAATCGTACGGAGGTGCGACATACACCCGCGACGTCCGCCTGACCGCCGGAGTTCTATTCCCCAATACACTTGCCATCACTTCTGCTCAAGTGATTCGAAATACTTCCGGACGAGCGCGTTGTAATCCGGGGTGAAGCCGGTTTCCTTGTTGTTCAGGATTTCCTGCTGTAATTCCTTTTGTACTTCGGGCGAAGCAATGTCGATGGCGCGCGGGGAAGGGCGGACGACATCCACGCCGGGTTTCGATTCGCGTTCGGGATCTTTATCGCGCTCATGGACCGATTCTTGCGCCTGTAGCAATCGCGCTAAAATTCGTTCCTGACGCTGAATGGTCTCGGGCGTAATACCATTGGACTTCATATCGCCAATGGATTGCTGCATTTCATCGGCAATCTTTCGGAGTTCATCGGCCGATTGGTGCAGACCGGTTTGGGCCTTGCTTTGCTCGTCGGCCAGTTGCTGTAACGATTTCTTAACCGCTTGTTGCTGGGCCTCCATGCGGTGCATCGCGGCTTCCTGGCGCATGAGTTGCTGTTCCCGCGCTTCGCCACCGCCGCCTTTTCCCGCCATCATCTGCTGCATCTGATCGTTCAGCGATTGCTGCTGCGCTGTCATCTGATTGATTTGATTGATGAACTGTTGCAGCGCGCTGCCCGGACCGCCCGGGCCCGGCGTATTGCCCTGGTCCATGCCGGAACCGGAACCCGACATTCCTTCCTGCCCCTGTCCGCCGGCTCCGCTGGAACCCTGCTGGCCATTCTGTGCGAGTTGCTGCAGTGCCTTCTGGAACGCACTCGATGCTTTATTGAGCGAGGTCATTGCGGATTCCGCATTCTGCTCCGAACTCGGCTGGTTTCGGTCCGTCATGGATTGCTCGGCATTTTGCATATCGGCAAACGCCTGTCCCATGTCCCGTCCCATTTCGGGAGTTATTTCCGTGGATTTTTGCGCGAGCTGCATTGCCTGTGAAGCGGTTTGACCAAGCTCATCCTTCTTTTCGGACTGCTGGTCGGCCATCTTGCGGAATACATTGGAATTCGGCTGAGCCTCCTGAGCCTGATTCTTTAACTGCTCCTCCCCTTTCGAAATGCGATTAAGCGCGTCCTGAATCTCTCGCATTTCGCGCATGGTACGCTGACGCTCGTTCTCCGAAAGCTGGCGCTCGAGTTCGGCCAGTTTCTGTTCCGCGTTCGACATTTTTTGCGAAGCGGACTGCGCTTGCTCTGCGCCCTGCTGCATCTGGTCCTCCTGCATGGACTGTGCGGACTGCTGCATCGCCTGATCGATCGAAGGGTCAGCAAGTGCCATCGCGGCATTCTTCATCTGGTCGGTGGGCTGCATGCTTTGCGGGAGCTTTTTCATTTCTTCGGCCACACTCTTCATCTCATCCCGCATGCGGTCCAGCTCTTTCTGCGCGTCCCCCTGCTTGCGTTGTTCGGCAGCTTTTTCTTCGGGGGACATCAGATGGCCATTATCGAGTTTATGCCGAGCATTGTCCGCCGATTTCTGTTCTTCTTTTGCTAATTCGTCAGCGGATTTGCGAAGCTCGTCCACGCGCTGTTCCGCCTGGATTTTTCGAAGAATGTTTTCCGTGCGCTGGATGGCCTGCCGGAACTGTTCCTCATTGACCTTCATATTTTGCATGGCCTGCGCGAGCTTTTCGGGGTCGGCGTTTTTTTGCATCGCTTCCTGAAGGCGTTCCATGGCCTTCTGGAGTTCCGGCGAGTTGATCTGTTTGAAGAGGTCCTGCAGTTCGTCGTATTTCTTAAGCGTTTCGGGCGAAAGCGCATTCTGCTCCTGCATGGAGTGCGTCATTTGCTGCAGGTCTTTCGATACCTGATCGATCCGATTGCTGAGGTCGTTTTGTCGCTGAATCATCTGCTGTACGTCCTGCCGTTTGGAGAAATCCTGGGACTCGTGTGCCAGTTCCTGCGGTGTCAGTTGCTTCAGCTGGTCGGCCGCGGCATCCACCTTCTTTTGCAGGTCTTCCGCATCCTGCTGAATTTCCTTCATGTCCTGCTCGGACTTGTTGGCCTGCTCATCCGCCCGTTTGAAGATTTCTTCGACCGAAGGTACACGGACGATGTATTCCGGAGTCCGTACCGAATGCGGTCCCGTAACCGCGTCGTTATCGGTTACTTCGAGCACGTAACTTACTTCATCCTCGGGTCCGATGGAGAGCGGAGTTAAGTTCCAAATGTATGGCACATCGAGATCGGTTGTGTTATACTCCGCAAGTGGAACCGTAAGCCAGGTATAGGTCGAATCGGGTTTGTGATACTTCGATTTGGAAAGACGATAGCCGAGGCGGACTCCGCGGAACCCATAATCATCGTGGATGCGGGCCAGCATATCCAGCCGCATATCGCTTGGCAAGTCCGCTTCGCCGTCCGGCTGGATGAGTACAATTTCCGGTGGTTGGTCCGGCGTGATGGTGACTGTGTATTCGATCGGATGTTCGCTGGCCACGGAATCGCGGTCGAGGAGCGAAACATGGTACGTTCCCGATTGCATGAAGACGACGGAGCCTGAGGCGATCGAATCCTGGATTGAAAGCGCATACGATTTGCGGATTGGCTTCTTCGCAGCACGATTTGCCGTATCCGTTGCGGTGTCGGCAGGAGTAAATATGACATCTGCTTGTGCCAGCGGTTTGGAAGCCACGACTTGAAATATACCACGGGTTCCGGTTACGCCCGAGATGTCTCCGATATTTTCCGGTAGGGTGACGGGCTTGATTCGCGTGTACGCGGGCTCGGCCACTTCGACTATAAGTGAGCGAATCATAGGATGGTCAAGCACCGAGACGGTATAATGGGCTGACTCGATCGTGCGAGCCATAGCATAATACTCCATCGGATGTTGGGCCTGAAGGAGATAGGTGAAGCCTTCTCGGACATGATGGGCCGCTACAAATGCGGAATCGAAGGGCGCAGCCATGAGGGTGACCGCATCGAATGTCTTCTGGCCTTCTTCGCGGCTTTGCAACACCATGGTGGAAAGTTGCTCGCCTGTCGTATAAATGCGGATTGGAACGGTATCGCCGCGCATCACGCGCGCATCGCCCGGGAAAACAATAAATGTAAATGGCGCCGGGACCTGATAGAACGTGCGAAAATGTTCGAGCCGGTTAGCAGCGGCGGTGAGGTCGCTCCGGGCACCTGCGAAGGAACCGATAGCAACCGCCAGCGCGAGAATAAGGAGCAGGACCGAACGTTTGAGAGGACGGTCTTCCACAATGTCGAGGAAGTTCACTTCTGCAACGGAACCATGCACATTTCCCAGTGCAGCTAATGCAAAACTGGGAGACCCATAATACGTGCCGGATTCCGCAAAGAGTGGTCGCGCCAATTGAAGCGAATTCACAAGCCGGTCGCTGACGATGGGGAAGTAATTTCCTACTTCCATGGCTAACGTATCGTCGGAATCATGGCTGCGAAGACCAAGCCGGATAAGTATCGGCGGCACCGCAAAGCCCAAGAGACCCACTGTGGCAAGCAGGAGTGCCGAATAAAAAAGCCAGGTCCGCCCCGCAATCGAAAAATGGCCAAATGCTTCGAGTACAACGGCTGCGAGGACGACGATCACGACTGTCGCAAGTCCGGTGGCTATTCCGCTCCACAGCGCGACGGACTCACGCCGTTCGCGAAGGCGCGAAAGGCGTCCGATTAGTTCGTGATATAGTTCTTGTGGCATTCTATGAGTTGACCGTGACCAAAATTTTAACTGCCTGCCCTCTCGGGCCGTTCCAGATATGAGACCGTTATTTCTCTCATTTGGTTGATTTCCGGCGATGAGTATTGTCTCATCCGGTACCCCTTCGAACTTCTGTCCATTTTTTAGAATTAAGCCCAAAATCTTCGGAATCGTGGCCTCAGCTTGTATTTTTGTATGAATGAATATCGACTTACTCGAACCGGGTACGCCGCCGGGGCTTAATGTCCTTGTCATCGCCTATTATTTCCCGCCCATGGGACTCTCCGGCGTACAGCGGACGCTCAAATTCGTGAAGTACCTTCCGGAATTTGGCTGGCGTCCGATCATCCTTACACCCAGCGAAATGCCGTATTACGCGCATGACGAATCTCTGATGGAGGAGTTGGATTTGCTCCTGGGAAAGGATTTTGTTCGCATTGTTCGAACTCCGGAAAGTGGTGCTCCGCATATCGGGTATCGGGTTTCGGGTATGGGGCACGGAGATAACCCTGCTTCCGGAACACGTAAACCCGATACTCGAAATTCGGTACCCGATACCCGAAGACTAAAGTTGCCCAGCGCTCGGGTGCAGCGGTTTCGGTCGCGAGTGCTACAAACGTTCTATCAACCGGATAGCCGAATCGGCTGGAAGAAGCATGCACTCAAAACTGCCGAGCATATTTTCCGCGAGGAACGAATCGATGCCATGTTTGCCACTGCTCCGCCCTTTACCAGTTTGCTCATTGCGCGGGAATTATCCGAGAAATATCACGTCCCCTACCTCATGGACTACCGCGATGCCTGGGTAGCGAATAAAGCGCTTAACTTCTATGCGACGCCATTTCACAAAGCGTACGCGCGCAAATTGGAAGACGAATGTTTGCGAGGATCGAGTGCCGTTACGGTGGTCAGCCGGGCGATGAAGGAAGCTTTGCTCCGGAATTATCCATTCCTTCGCCATGAAGATGTTATTATCGTTCCTCACGGCTTCGATGCAGAGGATATTTATGCCGCTGCACAAGTTGCCGATACCTATCGTCGGCCGGAGAAATTTCGGGTTGCGTATGGCGGTGCCTTTTATGTTGGCTATCCGGGGCGATCGCCGATACCGATGTTTGAAGCCATAACGCTGGCAATTAAGAAAGAACCTGAATTTGGAGAGGACCTGGAACTGGTCATTGTCGGGCTTCTTCACAAGGAATATACCCGGGCAATTACCAAAATGGGACTCGCGCAAAACGTGGATATGGTAGGTTACCTTCCACACCGGCAGGAACTCGCAGAGCTGCTTGCGAGCGATGTCCTGTGGATGATTGTCGGCGATCCGCTGAGCACGCCCGGAAAACTATATGAATATCTGGGTACGCACAAACCCATTTTGGGCTTGGTCGAGCCGGGAAGCCAATCCGAAAAAATATTGAAAGATTATGGCGCGGGCATTAGCGTTGGCCCGAAAGACGTTCCAGCTATTGCGGATGCGCTTTTGGACCTTTACCACCGATGGCGAAAGACGCAATTGCCACATAATATTAATTTGCCGTTCGTTGAGGGGTTCGATCGCAAGAGACTTTCGAAGGAGATGGCCCGTCAATTAGGCCTGATGCTCCGCCCGTAAATTCATAAACCGGGGAACAATTCCGTGTGAACGCGGTTTCATCCTGGGTCGGAACTTGGAATGCCGTGGGTCTCTCGCAGCCATTACGAGGATAATGGTATTCCGCCTGAACTGCCAATGAGGGGTCTCCGAATCGTCATAGTTTCGTTTGCATTGCTTCCGCTACTGCTCGTGCTGGAGGTGGCTACCGCGCGGGCGCAATTTGCTGCCTTGCGATCTCCCTTTGAACGGTTTACCGATTATCGTCTTACTCTTGGGTTCGGCGTCTCTACCCCTCCTAATTCCCAGTGGAACGATTTTACGCATTCCACCGCTGCGGTCGTCAACAAGCAGATCAATTTCAATCAATTTATCGCACTCGAGTATGGCCAGTTCCGGGTCGGGCTCATGTCCTATGTCTTCCCATCGGACATGCTCCCGTTTGTCGATTGGAATCCGCAGTTTCGTATTGGTCAATTCTGGGTCGGTGGTGATTCCTCGCGCATTGGACTCAGCATTCGAGGCGAGAACCTGTTTGCGAAACGTGACGCCAATGAATATCTTGGCGATGGGCAAAGTGATAAAAGCTTGTATCCGGACCGCAATTCGCTCTCCTTTATTATTACCTATTGGCTTGGCCATGCGCCCGATTCCAGTGACTATGGCGAATTGCTCCGTGAGGCCTCTGCCGAGGACATGGCAGAAGACGTAACTACGATGGGGCCCGTGCTGCCAGGCTCCGGTGGAGAAATCCGCTATTCAACTCGTAATGGATTTAGTGTCGGGATTGGCTTGGGCGATGGGAAGTATTCTGGCTCGGGTCCTATTTCACGCCATCTCAACTTTTTCAATTCCTACAACATTGCAACGGATAAGGGTTTCCCCGGTTTTAACCCGTTGGCCCTCGTGCGGTACCGGATGCGTAATCTCATTGCCCAGTTCGATATTGCCGGCGACGACGTGGACTTTGGGATTGTCCTTCGTAACTTGAAGCATTTCGATATTGAAACAGGCTTATTACGGCTGGAACATATTTTCCCTCGATATTCACGAGGACCCCACCGCCCCGAGGCGTATCTCTCAATGCGCTATGCTATTGCCCTGGGTAAGGAGAATGGCTTTTATGAGTATGGGGATGCCGTGCTCAACCAATTAGCCGATTCGGATGGGGATGGGCTTACCGACATCGAAGAAATCATGATCTACCATACCGATCCGAATAATCCCGATACGGATGGAGATGGTCTGACCGATGGGGAAGAAGTACGAATCTATGGTACCGATCCCAACAATCCGGATACGGATGGCGATGGGTTAAGCGATGGAGATGAGGTCCATAAATATCATACGAATCCACTGCTCAAGGACACCGATGGCGATGGCCTTACCGATGGTGAGGAAGTCTTGAAATACCATACCGATCCACTTAAGCGCGATACCGATGGCGATGGACTTTCCGATTACGATGAGGTCAAAAAGTACCATACCGATCCGCTCAAAAAAGATACCGATGGCGATGGACTCTCAGACTACGATGAGGTGATGATCTATCATACGAACCCCTTACTCAAGGACACCGACGGCGATGGTCTAGACGATGGAACTGAAGTAAATATTACCCATACCGATCCGCTCAATCCCGATACCGACGGCGATGGAATCCCTGATGGTAAGGACGGTTGCCCGCTCGAACCCGGACCCGCATGGAATAATGGCTGCCCCGTACAACCATACGCGGTAGGTCAGCGCCTTGCTTTGCCACGCATCGAATTCGAAACTGGTAAGTGGGATATCCTGTCACAGTCGTTCGCGGCGCTCAATCAACTGCTGGGACTGATGGACAAATACCCGGGTACGAAGATTTCGATCCAGGGACACACTGATAATCAGGGGGACTCCGTAGCGAATGAGCAGCTCTCGCTCAATCGCGCGAATTCCGTGCGAGACTGGTTGGTCCAGCACGGTATTTCTTCGACACGCCTGGAGACTCGCGGTTATGGCCAGACCCGCCCCATCGCCACCAATTCAACCGAAGAAGGCCGCGCGATCAACCGTCGCATCGAGTTCATCATCATTGCCAACGATGACCAGAAACCCGCTGCCGAGCCAAAGCCGAATGGTGACCAGAAGACCAATGGTGACCAGAAGCCACCGGATGAGCAGAAGAAGCAGTAGGTTGTCAACTGGATTTGCCCCGATTTTTCAGACAGGTAATTCGATAGGGTTGGGAATGATTTGTTGATGGATGATGGCTTCAAACGCATCGGGTGTCTGAAAGTTCAAAGCCGAGTGCATTCGTTGCCGGTTGT
>JAKAIL010000300.1 GCA_021825235.1 Bacteroidota bacterium
CTCCATTCTGGCACGAATGTCCCCCTGTCGCTTGCGCTACGGGAACTTGCCCCGCGCCCGTCAACCAATCCTCCATCGGTGGCAGGAACGAAACGATATTCCCGCTCTGGTTTACGGCCGAGCCGCTCAGAGCCGGTGCGGGTGGCATTGCCGCCACCGGCTGACGGAATGGCAATATCGTTCCTTCCGGCGAATAGGCCGGGAATAGCTCGTCGATGTAAGTTGTGAGCGGCATGGCGATTAAAATACAAGCCAGTCCATTTCGAAGAGGCTGTAATTACCACTATTGTCCTTAATCCGCAATGCCACAGCAAACCGGCCTGGGCGAAGGAGCGTGACGGTCATCTGCTTGGTGATCCCGCCGTAGGTTGTGGTGGATGGGAATGCAAAGACCGGGATCGTTCCTGATGCACCCGAGGTAAAATCGCCACTCGTCAGTGAGTTGTGAAGGAAGCTGAACTGAATGTCGGTCGAGGTCGCGGTGCCAATGAAATCGAGCGCGAAGGTATTGGCGAACTGCATCCCCGCTTTTAGGACAATCTCCTTTTGCACGGCGATCGGGTACTGACCATTGAGTACCGTCATTGCCCGTTGTGCCGTAAATTGGGCCGCAATTTCAGAGGCCTGAAAATCCATCGGGAACAGAGGCGAAACGCTTGGAAGGAACGTCGTTCGAGGCGTTACATCCATAGGCGGATTTACCCATGTCGCCGCCTCGAGCCACGTCGTGCTCCGCAGGAACGTTGCCGGCTGTATTGCGCCTGTTTGGTCCATGAAGCTGATGGATTGCACAATCGTACGCGGGTCGCGTGGCGATTGCGTTGCATAATCGTACCAGGAAAACGCCGGGCTGTTCGAAGCCATTCCGGCGCTTCCAATAAGACCCGGGCCTGGACCGGGCCCTGGAATAATTCCACCGCCGCCACCCGAGCCGCCTCCTGAAGAACCACCGTTCGGTACTGCCATCTTGAATTCCTCCTAAAAATTCGTTACTAAATTGTTTCGCGCCATGACCCTAAATCGGTTTCGCCCGGCGCTTAGTGTATAGAGCCAAATCCCCCTGGAAATTCCCCTCTTAATTTTCAAATTTTTCGATTTACTTTTAGATTTGTTTGGCGTGGTTCTTGCTGGGGGGCATAGCCAAGATTTTTAATTCCCAGTTCCAAACACCGCTTTTCGGCTTTCTCTTTAATGTGGTATATTGCTCCTTTCGAGCGCTGCATTAGCTCCGCAATTTCGGCAATCTCGAATCCCTCGATCCAAAACAACTGCATAACTCGCTTCCACGGCTTGGGAAGGCTCGAAAGGAGATAGCGCACATCGCCCTCTGCATTGGGCCCGGTCTCCGTGTCATCGCACGTCATCAGTTCCCAGGTAACCTCGCTAAGCGGTAATTCGTGTGCTTTGCGGCGAAGGAGCTTCAGCAGATGGTTTCTTGCACAGTGGAAAACGTAAGCCGCTCTCGATTTCTCCAAACCAGCAGCACCACACCACGCTCGTTCGAACCATTTCTCGTATCCCGCATCCACGGCGTCTTCAATATCGGGCAGGGCGAACTCCCCATGAAATTCGCGGGCGAGTATTCGAATGATTCTCGCGTGTTCCGGCGGAATCGCGCAGTCAAAAGGTTGTGGCTCCGAGAGCATCGTGGCATCGACGATAACAACGGCCCACTTTAATAACCCGCGACGAATCCATTTGTTATAGAAGGGATTGAAAAATGACCAGACTTAATGAGAAGATAATCCACATCATTTTGCTTTAACTATTGCTGAAACCGCCCAGCGAAACGCCCGTAGATACCGTTTACCGGAGAAATATCAAATCGGCCTTGCGGACGATTTGGTAGGGCATTCGGGATTCGCCGCGGGGCGGATTGGGACGAACCGATTAGGATTTGTTAGGTAGCCGTGACTTTCGGTCACGGTCGCGAAGATAGAGATGAACCACTCCGTGACCTGAAGGTCACGGCTACAAGCCACGAAACGTAATTTTTAAGGAGACGACATGACCGCTACAATGACCGGACCTCTGCATCTTACCGATGCAACCTTTGAAAAGGATATTTTAAAGAGCGACAAGCCCGCCCTCGTCGATTTCACAGCGACGTGGTGCGGCCCGTGCCGAATGATTGCGCCTATCATCGAGGAGCTTGCCAATGAGTATCAGGGCAAGGCGACGATCGGCAAGCTCGATGTCGATGAGAACCCGGAGACCTCGATGAATTACGGCGTTCGCTCGATTCCTACGCTGCTCATCTTCAAGGGCGGCCAGGTGGTCGATCAGATTATCGGTGCCGTCGGCAAGGAGCGCATCCTCGCGAAGCTCAAGCCGCACATGGCCTAAGCGAAGTGTTTGAAATAAAAAAGGCGCCATTTGGCGCCTTTTTTATTTTGTCCCAATATATTTTACTCCGGTTCGACCTGCGCGTAATCGAGTTCCACGGGCGTTTTGCGGCCAAAGATGGAGACTTCGACTTTCAGCTTCTGCTTGTCCTCGTTAATCTCTCGGATTTGCGCGCCAAATCCGGAGAACGGTCCATCGATAACCTTCACTGGCTGCCCCATGTGGTAGCGAATTTCCGGCGACTCGATACCGCGCTTCTCCTCGACTTTGCCGAGGATGCGGCGCATCTCATCTGGCTGCAGAGCCGTGGGCTGCGTTTTCGTCGGTCCAACAAAGCTGATAACTCCCGGGATCGAAAGGATGAGATCGATCAGCTTTTTATCGAGCGCGGCTTCGATGAGGATATAGCCGGGCAGGAAGCTTTTTGTCTTCGTCCGCTTCTTTCCTTCGCGGACTTCATAGACTTTTTCGTTGGGAATAACGACTTCCGGGACGCGGCCAGACAGGTCGCGACGCTTCATCTCGTCTTCGATATACGCCTTCACTTTAGCTTCCGACCCGGTGTAGGTCCGGATGGCGTACCATTTCAGTGTGACTGCCTGTGCTTGTGCTTCTGCCATCTCAGAATATATTGAAAATCCCTCGAATGACCGTCTCGAAAAGCTTATCGATGCCGAACGTAAAGGCTGCAAGGATGAGGCACAGGACGAGCGTAATGACGGTAGCGTCCTGAAGCTCTTCGCGCTTGGGCCAACTCACCTTGCGCATCTCGCGCGAGACATCGCTGAAAAAGGTGAACGATTTCGTTTTAAGTCCCTGCTTCTCGCCGGGTTGAATAGCTGCTGTTGTTTCTGCCATGATGGGCAATTATGAATTATGAGCTATGAATTATGAAAAGCGACGCCATGATTTTCATCATTCATCATTCATAATTCATCATTTTCGCTCGCACGACAGGAGGGAGTCGAACCCCCAACCTGCGGTTTTGGAGACCGCTGCTCTGCCAATTGAGCTACTGTCGTAGGAAAGTGCTGAAGTGCTCAAAGTGCTTGGTCGAAAAGCACTTTAGCACTTGAAGCACTTATTTCGTTTCCTTGTGCAGCGTCCGCTTGTTATCGCGCGGGCAGAACTTGGTGTATTCCACACGGCCCGATTGCTTCCGCTTGTTTTTCGTCGTCGAGTAATTCCGCATTTTGCAAACGGTACACTCGAGGGTGATGATGTCTCTCATAATAGTTCTTGTGCCTGGTCCGGAGCCGGTTCCGCCGCGGTTTGCGGCTGGGCCTGCTCGATGTTATTCAAAAAAATCGCTGACATGAACTTGAACCGCCCGCAGTTCGGGCAGATGTAGACCGTAACCGGCAGTGCCCGCGTAAAA
>JAKAIL010000061.1 GCA_021825235.1 Bacteroidota bacterium
GAAGGGAACGTCAAGAGTGTAAAGGCAGGCGGTAGAGAATATGCGGGGAAGTTTGCAATTACATTTTCGATAATGTTCCCATTCGCAACAAGTGCAGGATTGTTTTTTCGAGTATCTGGTATCGAATCAACTCTTCCCAGGGAACTACCAGAATACTCTGCGATGAGAGAACTATCTAGTAAATGGCCGGAACACATCGAAGTTACAACTTGTGACCGAGTGAGAGTTTTATTCCAAAACCGCATCCGTGCTATGCCCCCGGCGAAATGAATACCAATCGTGAGGATAGAATCTGGTTCGTGGCTGGTATCAACACTTCTTCCCACAAGAGAGGCGTCATCATAGAGATCCCATTCCTTGGAATTTCGTGTCACAGCCACATGTATCCACTGTTGATACGGAATTCGAAAGGCATTACCGGTAGCGATTTCGCTGATTCCTCCTAAGACCAGCGTCCCATAGGTTTGGTCTCCAACAAGCGTTGTTGTAAGGTTAAGGCCAAATCCAGTTGATGAGTCAGGGCCGCAGTAGAACAAACGCGAATTTTGTGCAAGACTGTCCGAATACACCCAAAAATCCACTGTAAAACAAGAATCCTCGACTAATGAGAATGCATTTTTCAATGCACCATTTTCGTTAAAAAAAATGGCAGATTGCGATCCATAAAGGCATGAACAATCAATAGTCAAAAGCAGCCAAGACAGACTAAAGATTGGGAAAAATTTTCTCCCCATGCACAAATACGGTGGGTACATTGTTTCTTGATTCTTGATAATAGCTGCTATAACACATAATCGGCTAACTCATTTCGCTGGATCAATGTTAAAATTTGTCTCATATTTAGTAATACCTCTACTCTGCGCTCCTGCCTCTGCGCAAATACCACCGGGTAGCATTTTATGGCTTCGGGCAGATCAGGGCGTACTTCTTCAAAATGGTCATATTGCTACATGGCAGGATCAAAGCGGAATGGGACACGACGCTTTTCAGAATGATTCTAATGCTCGGCCAACCGTAAATTCAAATGGAATTAATAACCTTCCGTCGATCCATTTTGATGGTTCCGGCTACTTTCATGCCCCCTCAATATTCCCAGCCAATCATGATTACACGGTAGCTGGAGTGTTACGTCTCGACGATACCACGGTCATCAACAACATAATTTCAGGTGATACCCATGCCATTTGGTTCAATTCGACAAGTCATTTACAAGTGCATCACTTTTGGTTCCAATTAGATGCGATAGCATCGGCGCCAGTACGTCCGGGAGGATCACGCTTTGTTGCAATTTATAATGCTGCTAATAGTACGGTGCGAATTTACCTTGATGGAAGATTAAGTGACTCTTTATGGATACACAACAATGACGATTCCACCCTTTTCATCGGCGCTTATGTCGGTGGATATTGTTTGCATGGCGACCTTTCCGAATTAGTATTGTACAATCGGGATTTGGATTCAACCGAAGAGGCTCAACTGGATTCCTACTTAGGAATAAAATATGCTCTTCCCGAACGTTCCACCCCACCGCTGCCCGATACAACATTTACTCAAATCCCTTCCCATTGTCAATTTTTTCCCAGGGCCGCGGACGATTCCGGACGCTTTACAGTCTCAGGCAAGCTTCATGCAAGTGGTTTCGACTCAATTTACATGGAAATTCTCCGAAATGGTCAGCTTCAATATCGGCGATCTAAACCGCTTGCTTACAGTTCTGGAAGTGCTGCGTTTTCATTCAATGGAGCCATTCATGCGGAATTAAGCGAGTTTACGGTCGTGGTAGGCGCAGCCCGTAATGACGTCGATTCTGTATTGCGCAGAGCAGATAGCCTGGTTTGCGGCGACGCATTCTTGGAAAGCGGTCAATCCAATGCACTGTTTGGTTTCAATATGCCGACAGAGCCCAATGAGTTCTGCCGGACCTTTGGAGTTGTGTATAACCATAATACGAAAGATACGCTTTGGTCCATAGCTCAGTCCACCGGTATCGGGTTCGGTAATTGTATCTGTGCATGGGCGTTTCAAATCTCACAATTGCTGATAGATTCGTTGCAAATTCCAATTTGCTTTATTAGTGGCGCAACGCCCGGCGGTTATATTGAAGAACATTTAAGGAACGATTCAAATCCGTTGGATATGAGTACAGCCTATGGGGATTTACTGTATAAGGTTCAGAAAGCCAATTTGGATCATGCGGTAAAAGCCATGATTTGGGATCAGGGAGAATGGAACACTGACTATAATTATTACAATAATTTCGTGAAGTTGCATAATGCCTGGCTTCAAGATTATCCTTCACTTCAGAAAGTTTATGTAGTTCAAATTCGACCCAATGCATGCAATGGGGGTAATCAACTTCGGTTAAAAGAGATCCAACGGCACTTTCAAGATTCGCTCGCAAATGTTGTTGGCCACGCGAGTGCGGCTATCCCATACAATAATTCCTGTCATTTCGAGGATTCGGGGTATGAAATTTTTGGAACCGAGCTATTTCATTTGATCCTTCGTGATATTTATCGTGGGACAGACACCATAAACATTACAAGTCCTAATGTTCGGGAAGCATTTTATACGTCTCCGTCACACCAGCAAATAGAACTCGTCTTTGACCCTCCCAATTGTAGTTTGACCACTACTCCCGATACCGTTATTGGGGGGAAGCTTCGAAGAATGGTGGACTATTTGTATCTTAATGATTCTGCTGGCAAAGTACAGTCAATACAGGTAGAAGGTAACAAGCTGCTATTGTCTGTAACTGACCCTTCAGCTAACACTATTACTTACTTGCCGGACCAGGACTATTCCGATACATCAGAGGTATATGAAGGCCCATGGATTATTACGGGTCGAGGTGTCGGAGCATTTATTTGGTATGACCTTCCCATTTCATGGACTCCACTCGCTGCATCACCAATGAAGAGCGTTACCAATTTTACCCTCGCCCCCAATCCCTCTTATGGTTCGGTTACTGCCGATGCATCTGCACTCATCGGCTCCGTACAAGCAACACTGATTTCAGAGACAGGGGCCGTTGTGTGGCAACGTACGCTACTTCCGGACCATCCTGCGCGCGTCACGTTTAATTTTAGTGCAGAACCCTCCGGAATCTATGTGTTACAGCTTCGGAATGGGAACACCATAGCCGAGCACAAATTCATTCTGGAGCGATAGCCTTCAAAGCTATCGCACTCTATCAAAATAGTGCAAAAATCAATCCCATTGGAAGGTTTCTTACCATTCGTTGTTCTCCTAACCATGAAATTTGGCATTTCGTGCATGCCATAGAAATTTTTACCCACTTGCATGTATGAGAATTAGAGCAATTCGCTATTTTGCTATCGCAGTAGGCTTTCTTTGCAGCACTCTCCGGTTCAGTGCTGCTCAATCGGTTCCATCCAATCCAATTCTTTGGTTACAGGCGAACAAAGGAGTTATCCTTGAACAGGGGCATGTGGCTGTTTGGCAGGATCAAAGCGGACACAGCAATGATGCCTATATGAACGACTCTAATTCCCGCCCCGACCTTCTCATTGATTCAGGAGGTCCCGCAATTAAATTCAATGGTTGGAATTACCTTCAGGGCCCAAACATTTTTCCGGCTAATTCGGATTATACCATTGCGGTCGTTGCCAAGCTCGATGATAGTACCGCCATCAATAATCTTGTTTCCGGATATGGACATGCCCTCTATTTTGCCAATAATTCCTACCCGCGGGTTGTCCATAAATGGTTCCAAAATCAGGAGGTCTCACCTATCTCTGTGTGGCACAACGGTTTCTCGGTAATAACAGCAACCTATTCTCAATCGTATCAGCAGGCGGCCTTGTATGTGAATGGCCAGTTTGCAGACTCTTCTTACATTCTTTCCAACATTGATTCCACGTTCTTCGTTGGCACCTATCAAAAAAACTATTTTTTGCATGGAGAGATTGAGGAAATTTTGCTCTATCCACGTGAGCTTGTGCCGCCTGACCGCGATTCCTTGGATAACTATTTACTTCACAAATATGCGATTGCTCCGGCTGCGCCACTTCCAGGGCCCGACAGTACCTTTGCACTTGTCCCGAAACAGTTTCAACTTTATGGTCGTGGTGCGGATGATTCTGCGAGTGTGCCAGTTATAGGAACTATTTATACTCCGGGGTTTGACTCGATCTATGCCGTTCAATTCAAAAATGGCATCCCTGTGATGAGAAAAAGTCAGCCGTTGAACTACAACCAGGGGAGGGCTCGATTCGGATTCTCCTTCCGGATTCATGCCGAGCTAACAGAATACCGATTCGATCTTCATCTCGTTCGTGGGGCTTTTGACTCGCTGCTAACCAGCAGGGATAGCATTGTTTGTGGCGACATATTCTTAATGGACGGCCAAAGCAATGCATACATGGGGTTCCAGGTGGATACATTTAGAAATGAATTCTGCCGGACCTTCGGGGTAAAAGGGAGTCAGAATCTTCGCGATACTAACTGGGGTCTGGACTATGGCGTAGGTGCTGCTGCCAGTCGCATTCAGCAAGACTTGCTCTTTTATGATCATATGCCTTCGTGCTGTATCAATGAATCGCTGGGCGGAACAAATATCGAATCACACGAACGGAACGACTCAGACTTCTTTGATCTCCGCACAATGTACGGTCGGGAACTCTATCGAACTGTCCAAGCCGGCCTGGATAGTGATGTTCACGCAATGTTCTGGCTTCAGGGAGAATCCAATTATGCGCCAGGATATTATAATAAATTCTTGAAGCTCTATCAAAACTGGCACCAGGATTATCCCGACCTTCAGAAAATTTATTTGTTGCAGATTCGTCCGAACTATTGCACATTTGGCAACATTGATATGCGCGATGTCCAGCGGTGGATGGGCGATTCGCTCCATGATGTCGAGCCGATTGCTGCGGCAGCTCTTCCCTTTCAGGATGGTTGTCACTATTATGATTCCGGTTACCGCTTTATGGGAGACCGGTTTTATCTTTCATTGGCTCGTGATTTTTATCATGCAACCGATACCTCCAATCTTCGTAGTCCTAACGCAATCTGGGCATGGTGGACTCAGCCCGACCATCATCAAATCGCTGTTCTTTTTTCGCCTTCAGATGCCATCGTACATGCGACAGATGATACCACCATTGATGGAATATTCGCAACGTTGAAGGATTATCTCTATCCGGATGATACTAACTCGCACGTGGAGTCAGTTGCGTTTGATAAAGACACCCTTTTTATGAACCTCGACGTGCCAGGAAAAACACAATCTATCGCATACCTGCCTGATCAGTGGTACAATGGCAGCGATACCGCGGTCTATGAGGGACCCTGGATTGAAAATCAGCGTGGTTTAGGCGCGCTCTTGTGGTATCGGCTTCCTATTGCCAATCAGCCATTTTCAGGGGTCTCCGAAGTAAGCAAACCGATAGATTTTACCCTCGCCCCCAATCCTTCTTCTGGTCCGGTTACTGCTGATGCGTCTGCACTAACCGGCCCCGTACAGGCAACACTGATTTCGGAGACTGGGGCCGTCGTGTGGCAACGCACACTACCTCCGGATCACCCCATGCACGTTACATTTAATTTTAGTGCAGAACCTTCCGGAATCTATGTGTTACAGCTTCGGAATGAAATGACATTAGCGGAGCACAAATTTATTCTGGAGCGATAGCGATCAATACAATCGCACGGCGTTGCCTTTGAAGAGATAGAGGGGTTTCCGGAAATTCGGGTGTTGGACCACAAAAAAGTGGGGAAGTTCGCGGTAGATATTAAGTTCATCGCCAATGTCGGCAGTCGTTACAACGGAATCCTGCGTGGTATCGAAATATAGCGGAGCAAACTCGGCCACCAGTACGCGCCCCACGAGCGGGCGTGATAAGTGAAAATATTCCATGGCCTCGTGCGGGGGCCGCTGCGTTTGGATAAACGTCGTATCGATGCCGCTGCCATGCAAATGGATACGGGCGCTTATTTCCTGGCGCGCTTCGGGGAAATAAATATCCGTAAACCCTTCGGGGTTGAAGGCAAGCGGTTTTGCCGGTTGCGTAAGATTACAGGAACGGCACTCGGCGTTGATCGTGGGAAGGGAGGGATTTGCCGCAGGTTCGGAGGTCCGATAAATCCGAACGTAAATGGAGTCTCCAACCCACTGATGGGTTCCCACATGATACACATCGGGATTCGGCGGGTTTGCGCCGGAGCCCATCAATCCCTTTACTAACGTAATGGGATGAACGAGCGCCCCGCAGCCACCCAAAATAAGCAGGGCGGCGTATAATACGACCCGGCCCCCGGCCCTACTGCTCAATTTCCACGGCCTCCGCATCCACGAACCCTTCCTGCCCATCCACCGAAACAGAATATAAATCTCCTTCCTTTGCAAGCAACACAATTTTGCTGCCTTGCGGTAAAATTTTGAGTACGTACCGTTTTGTTTTGTCGGAGTAAATAGCAATGCCCTCCGGAGCGGTAACTTTTAGCATGGTCACCTTTTGGAGCGCGCGCGCTGCCGCTTTTGCAGCGGCAGCCTTGGCCTCCGCTGCCGCTCTGGCTTCCACGGCACCCGCAGATTCCGAAGCAACCGCATGATACCGATGCCGCATAAGCCGGGGCTTCCCAACAACAGCAGTTGCTTCTGCGACTCCCGGCAGCGCGAGTACCTGCCGGTGTCCCATCGTGTAGAGCGTCAACGTCAGGTTTTGGGAATTGACGATATCGTACTCGGCCGTATTACTATCGGCGAAATGCTCCACTTGGCGTGCCGCTTCTTCGGTACAGCCGGCACAGTCGATGACGAGGCTGTCCTTGCGCGGGTCCCAGCGTGCTGCTCCGGGTCCTGCCAGCGCAACGGTGAGCATATCACCCGCCCGTTTGGTTTCCAGCTTGGCGGGAACGTAATACGTACACCCTCCGAGTACAAGGGCCAATAAGAACCCAAACTTCGAGAGCACAGCAATTTTTTTATACTTCATAACATCGTCCTTCCAGATGACTATGGCAATGGATCTAAAAATCGTACGACGGAAATGGTGTCGGTGTGTTGCAAGGTCTGAAGCAATTTCCCTTTGCGCCAGGTATTATTGACCTTAAAATACCCAAAGACACCCTTGGCAAGCGTAATGCTATCCATAACCACGACTTGCTGCGTGTCCGGCAGGAATCGCACTCCTTCACCATAGGTGAGGGCATGGTCCAATTGATCGCGCGATTGAAACAGGAGCGGCGAAATAAACAGCTCTGCCTCGACCGGCGTGGAAATTATTATTTCGCTCGGAGTAGGAGGTGGCATGTGCCGGGCGGCCGTGGGCGGTGGAGGTACCGGCGCGTTCGCGGAGTGAAGGAAGAAGTACGCCACTCCGGCCGCGATAAGCAGGAGCGGTATAAGCCAACGCAACGTCCGATTCCACCGTGGAACCTCACTTCGGGCCGGAATCGCACCCGGCGGTACATTCGTGATGGTCTTCTGAGTTTTCCGAATGGTTTCCTGGGCATGTGCGGACCGTTCCAATTCTCCGGCAATTCGGGCAAGGATTACATTGGAATAGGATACCTCCGGAATATCCGCAATGCGTAACAGATTGGGAATGTGTACCATGGACCGGAGGAGCGCTTCGTCCACCGTCATTGCTAAAAACGGTGTATCGGCAGCATGATCGACCAGCAGTTCCTTGACGGAACCGGTGAAGAGTGCCACCAGCGCTGTGCGTTCTACTTCCGGAAGGTGGGAATGCCCGTTTCTTGAAGATATTGCTTCGCGATTGCGGAGGGTGGCAACCGTGCGTTCTGCTTCTACCGTCTCTGGCTCCACTCCGCCCTTCCTCATGAACTCTGCAAGCTCATTACGAGCCTGGCGGAGTATCATGTAGGGATTGGCGAGATTCTCGAGGTGCCGCTCTTCCCGGACATGCAGGCCGCGCCAGGGGGATTCCGATGGCGAGACATTCCTGTTGCCTGCTTCGATCGTCCAATCTCCCTGCCACCCGCCGCGAATCCGCCCGCCGTAAGGAAACATGCCGACGACGGCGCTTCCGTGGGGCCAGAGCAGGACAAAGTGATCGCCCGGGACATCCAGCGGGCTGCGAACAAGGTAAATCGCCTCCCGGGAATGAGCCGAAAACTGCCGGACCGATTCCTCGATGCGAAGAAACGCTCGCGCGTTCTCCTCTACGAGGAACTCCGGACCGATGACGTGAACGTTGGAAGCCAAAAAGAACTACCTCGTCTGGAGTATCGTATCGCATGATAGTGAGCCTTCCCTACCATGCTACTGCTCAGCTTGAAATATCTGTGCCAGCGGTAAGGAATGAAGCGTTACGATTTTAGAGTTATGACTAAGTATGGGAAAAGAACTTAGGTTCTACAGAAATTTTTATCGGCGGCAGCCAACCGCGCTCCTTTAAGCCATTATGCTCTATCTTGTTGCTACCCCGATCGGGAACCTGGAGGATATTTCGCTCCGCGCCATCCGTACCCTGCAGGAGGCCGACATCGTCGCCTGCGAAGATACGCGCCATGCGCGCGTCCTCTTCGAGCGGCACGGCATTCGGCCACGCCGGCTGGTGAGTTATCATTCACACAATGAGCGTTCCCGCGCTGCGGAACTCGCAGATGACCTGCGCACCGGCGCCACCGTCGCCGTCATTACGGATGCCGGGACGCCGGGCATCTCCGATCCGGCCTGGGCTATCGTTCGGGAAGCGATTGCGCTTGGCGTGGAGGTCGTGCCGGTCCCGGGTGCCTGCGCAGCCATTGCCGCGCTTTCGGCGAGCGGGATGGACACCACTCGGTTTGCCTTTGAAGGATTCCTGCCACTCAAGAAAGGCCGGCGGCGTCGCTTGGAACAAATTGCCGCCGAAGACCGGACCGTGGTCATCTACGAATCGCCACACCGGATCAAACGGCTGCTGGAGGAACTCCTCACGCTCTGCGGCCCGGAACGGCAGGCTTCGCTCGCGCGGGAAATCACCAAACTGCACGAAGCCTTCGAACGCGGGACCCTGAAAGAGATTTCGGGCCGCCTGGAAGAGCGATTTCCCGAGGCCGTGAAAGGCGAG
Source organism: Bacteroidota bacterium (assembly GCA_021825235.1). GTDB lineage: Bacteria > Bacteroidota > Ignavibacteria > Palsa-1295 > Palsa-1295 > PALSA-1295. The sequence continues at coordinate 9,045 of JAKAIL010000061.1, forward strand.
TGCGTAGTGGTGCTCGCCGCAAGGGAACCCGAACCGGGATTACGCTGATTGGATGGATTACACGGATTGCCACGGATGATCGCCATCCGCCTTCGCCGGTTTCTTAGAACGTCTATTGTATGCGCCATTTCGTTACTCCTGCTATCCTTTTACTTTGCACCTTGACAGCGTGCGCCCAGCAATCTTCCCCTATTCCCACCGATGGGAACCCGACACATTACGATCTTTCGACCTATCCGAAGGTACGCGATAAAATCTCGAAAACGAATGCCGAGTGGCGAGCAATCTTACCGCCCGAAGCCTATGATGTACTCCGCGCTGCCGGAACGGAAGAACCATTCACCGGACCGCTGCTGAATAATCACGAGCAAGGAATATATGTCTGCGCGGCCTGTGGGAACCCGCTCTTTAGCTCGGCCACCAAATTCGAATCGGGAACCGGCTGGCCCAGCTTCTGGGCGCCCATCGAGCCGGACCGGATTATCCAGCGCACGGATAACACATTCGGCATGGAGCGTACGGAAGTCCTCTGCGCCCGGTGCGGCAGCCATCTGGGCCACGTCTTCGACGATGGCCCGAAGCCTACGGGACTGCGATATTGCATGAATTCGGTCGCACTGCGGTTCGAACGGAAATAAGTAACGTTAATGCAAAATCGCTCGCACCAACTGCCAGGTACGATCGGTATCTGGAATTGAAGCATGCTTTCCATCGAGGCCAAAATAACCCCACTGGATAAGGCCAACACCTGGCGAATAGAAGGAACTGGGTTCCCATATACTCGAACCTACATCGCCCGCCTGGGAAAAATCGAAACCGGAGTAGGAATAGCATTGAAATTGTCCGGCTGGGGTAGATACCGGGATGTTTGTTGTATCGACTCCAATTCCCCTGTACTCGCTGTATAGACCCGTCGAGTCGGAGGTGTTCTCGAAGACCACGCAAACATCGTGAGGCCGAGCAGGATACTTTGCGAGACGATACGCTGTGGTAAAGTGCTCACTGTCGCATGTATATAATCCATCCGAACGGTTCGTGAACCATAAGTGATTCGTATCCCGACCATAGCCCCAATAAACATGCACGTAATACCAGGTCTCTCCACCAGCCTCTTTACTTCTTAAGACGCTCAGCGTATCAAACCACGAGGAATCGAGATTGCCTTTGGAATCATATTGATTGATCTGCCCGATCCATTCGTTCCCGAGCGCGAGCGGCATAATCACCTGCTGGTCCGGGATTGGCCCATTCGCGGGCGCACAGCTAAGCGAAATGGTGCATAATACAAAAAGAGAAGCGAGTACCGGGAGTTTCATATTGCTTAAAACACTTGAAATCCTCAAAAGTAACAGCATTCGAACACTCGTTCCACCTTTCTCGTTACCCATTACTCACATGCTCGTTACTACCGAATCCATCGTTCTGCGCGCGCGGAAGCAGGGGGAAACCTCGAAGATTGTGACGCTCTACACGCGGGAGTTCGGAAAGGTAAACGTTATCGCCAAAGGCGCGCGGGAGATGAAGAGCAAATTCGGCGGCGCGCTCGAAATGTTTGCCCGCTCCAGTGTTGTGTTCTACAAGCGTGAAAAGCACGACGCGCTCAACTTGCTTTCCAAAGCAGAGATCGTGGATTCCCACGGCGGCATATTGCGGAGCCTGAAGAAAATGGAGGCCGCGACCGCGGTATTGGAACTCGTGCTCCATGCGATGCACGACGAGGAAGAGAACCAGGAACTCTTTGAATTGCTCGCGGGAACGCTCGAAACGATTTCCGGACAAGAAGAGGATAATGCCCCTTCTTTCCAGATGCGCTTCTATTTGGAGTTCACGAAACTCATGGGCTTTGAGATCGATCTCGACCGGACCGTTGGAATGTCTCCCAAATTGCTGACCCAGTTACAATTACTGGGGGAAGAGCCGCCGGATGCACAGCTCCCCGTTCACCGGTGGAACGATAAGGAATTCGATCAACTGCAGTCGTTCTTCCAAAGCTATTTTGCGGAGCACCTGCCGGGTATTAGCCTTCGCTCGCTGAAAAGCAGCCGTGTCTTTGGGCAATTGTAAGGAGGGCCATTTTCAAATGGCCTGCATCACTTCTGATAACGGCTTGCGTTCTACGACATAATTTTCTTAGGGGTCCGGGCCGGATCTGTTTCGAACTTCAGCCGGTACCCTAAGAGCCCTAAGATTTGATCGAGCTTTTCCATCGAAAAATGGCGGCGCTTCGCTATGACATTCGACAGCGTACCGCTATCGATGCCCATTTGTTTGCACAGACGGTAACGGGTCAGCCCATATTCGTTATGCGCTTTGTCCAGCAATTCGCGAAGATCATCCCGATAATCATGCGTGGGGCCCATAGAAGAGGCCTCACTGGCAGCAATGTTAATGTCCTGGTCACTCATACGATTCTAATTTTTCCAGTGGCTTCATGAATGCTATGGAGCATCCAGAATACCACCGACATAATCTCTCACCAAAGAGTATTCTTAACAACAAGTTTGCCATGAAAAAAGCCCATAATTTTGCTTTCCGAAAAATTTTTCTTAAAATAAGATTCCTATAGACAAAAAACAAGGGCCTCTCCATTTCTGAAGAAGCCCTGCTGCATTCCGACAAAATCTCCCGCTATTTCTCGATGGTCATTTGGCGGGTAAGCGTTACGGTGCCGGCCGTCATCTGGTAGAAGTACGTCCCGCTTGGTAGCCGGCTGGCATTGAGCGTTACCTCGAAGGTTCCGGCATTCATCCGTTGATCGAGTACTGTTTCGACGGTTTCGCCTTTGACATCCGTAATCACCAGACGAACATCGCTCGTCACCGGTAAGGTAATTTCCACCTGCGATTTATTGCCGAAGGGATTCGGATAGTTCTGATCGAGGCTATAACCCTGCGACGAAGAGACTTCCGAAACCGAGGAGTTCACGGAAGAGCCTGAAATCATCACATTTGCCCCCGGTATCGATACTCCCGTGGCGGATGGGAAACTCACCGTCTGGTTAAACGTGCCTTCCGATGTTGGTGAGAAGCTGAAATTGAGTGTACCAGGATTGCCTGCTGTGATCGGCGTCGTTCCACCGCTGACGTAACTGAACGGCGCGGACACCTGGGGAACCCCCGGTGTCCAGCCGCAGGTGCCGGTATCGCGTACCGTGACGGAAAAATTGCTGGTGGAACCAACGTCGGTCGTCGGCGCGCTTCCGGAACCGACAATAGTGGCGGCTCCGCCTGCGGCAAAGAGCATTACGGTCGCACCGGCGCCACCAGTAATATTGAGTTGGGCCGTCTCGATCGTATTGGTGCTGGGGATAAAGTCCACCAAATAGGTTGCGATACCGTTTTCACTTTCGATCTGCGAGGTCGGAAGGCCAACGATTGCAAAGTCTGCCGCATTCGGGCCTGTAATCGTGGCCGTGTACGAGGTGGGAATGTTCCCGCAATTCGTTACCAGAATGGTAGCTTGCGACGTATCGCCGACGCAGGTGTACGGCGGGAAGTTTTGCGCGATGGAGTCGGACGTGCAGTTCGAACGTCCAAAGACATCGAGCGGCCACGTTGCGGTATCCACGCGTTCCCCGGAGAACCCAATTCCGGTGATGGTGCTCAGGCGATTATCGATTGCTTTGGGATCGGCGCACACCGTAAAGGTGTGATAGGAACCCGGCGCGAGGACCAATGGCAAGGCCGGTGGATTGATCGCAAACTCTCCCGTATCGGAAACGGAAAGACTCGTCACCGTCAGGCTTGCCTGCCCGATATTCCAAAGCGTGTCTGTTTGGCAGATGGAAGTGCCGACCATCGTGGTGTCGGCGATATCCGGCCCGGTAATCTGGAAATTGCCGACTGGAACGCCGGTCCCGGTGAAGAGCACCGTGAACTGGCTGGTATCCTGCCTTGGGCTTTGATACGTCAAAGGAATGTTCGTTAGGATGCGAAGTTCCGCCGTCCGATAGCCCCGCTTTAGCGGCCGAAAACAGACTTGCACGGACTTCTCCATGTTCGGCGGAATGAGCGTATCCGCACCGGTTAGCGGAGTCAGGCTGAAATCATAGTCGCCGCTGGAGAAAAAGTTCTTCTCGATGGCCAGCGTATCGGAACCCGGATTGAACAGCGTTACCTGCGCGCAAGTATCGGTGCCAACCAGGACGGAATCCAGGTTGATCGAGATTGCATTCCGATAGGAGTTATTGATATCGAGCCGCGCCAGGACGCCAATGCCATCGAGCCGGACCACTTGCGTACCATTGGACGCATCGCTCACGATATTCAAATTGGCCGGCATTTGCCCTTCGATGGTCGGTGAAAAGGCAATGATCATCGAGTCCGTCTGATCGGACGCAATAGCAGTCGGGATGCGGACGAAGGAATACATTTCCGGATGGTCCCCACTAAAGAAGCTCAGCGGAGAAATATGGAGCGTGGTAAGCCCGGTACTCGTAATCAGGACTGTGGCATAGACCGTGCCACCAAAACGAACCCGCGTGTGCGCAAAAAGCGGTGTACTATAGGCTGGGATCGAAATCTTCGGCTGAACACCGTAGCCCGCCAGTGGGATGTTAATGCTCGTCGGAATATCCGCGTCTGTATTCAGCGTAAGCTGGGCTGTCTCCGCACCAGCCGTTTGCGGAGTATAGGTGATACCGATGGAATCCGTATCGCCGACCGCAATAGAAAGCGGGGAATACACTATTTTGAAATCGCCGGCATTGAGACCTGTTATGGCATAATTGCTCAGCGTAATGGTCCGGGTGCTGTGATTTGTAAATTTGGTGTAGAGCGGCCCGCCCGTTTGGTTGTATGGAATCAACCCAAAGTCCAGCGATTTCGGGCCGAGGAGCGTCAGGATATCCGGCGGAGAAACATCCGTGATAGCAATGTTATCGAACGCGACATCCGGCGTGTACCAGGAATGGCAGGAAAAAATCGTGGTCGGATACTCCATATCCACTGTAAAAGTTACCTGCTGTGTAGCAATCCCTTGGGGAAGCGCGATGTGATAATGGCGCCAATACGTCGGGGCTGTGAATCCACCGGAAGGATCGAGCGGACCATTGAGCGATGTATCGCAAACGAAGGTTTCATCGCTGACAATCTGGCTTCCCTTGATGTCAATGGTTTTAAGGACCGTTTCCCCCTCGGAAACCGTAATTTTGAGTCCCAGATTGGATCCATACGATTGCTGCGCATAATATTCCCAGTAATCTTCCGGCGCGTAGAGATCGAAATCCACGAACTGGGTATCGATTGCGGGGTAGGAGGATACGTCCACGGATGGCGTCGTCATCGAGAGCGGACCGATATAAGTCCCGCTCGTGTAGGTACCATCCGGTAGCGTACCCGTAAAAATATAGGGCGGATTCGGCGCGTAGCACGCATACGGCGGCGCATCGGGATACTGGGTATAATAGTAGCCCACATAGGTCTGGGCAACCGCGGAACCGTTGAAGCCATTATAACCGCCGGAACTCTGATGCCAACCGGTGTTATAGGTTCCATAGGAAAAGAGCGAGTTGACAGTCCAGCCGGAAGGCGGGAACTGCTCACTACTAAAATCCTCGGAAAGCAGCGTAGTGGTTTTCGCGCTCGTCGAACGGAGCGGTAGAAGTAAAAGAAGTATAGCGGCCATGGCCGCGAGCGAACGTAGAAGTCGAGTTTTCATATTTTTCCTGCAAAAAACCTGCGAACACAGTCCGGCAATACCGAACATACGAGAAGTTACAAATATACAAAATAAAAATGGCCGATGCCAGAGAACCGCCTTCTGACAAAGGTGCCAAAATAAAAAAGGGCCTCTCCCAGAGGAGAAGCCCTTCGAAATATCGGACAACCGTAGGTTTACCGTTCCACTTCCATTTGCCGCGAAAGCGTCACGTTACCGGCCGTCATCTGGTAGTAATATGTACCGCTTGCAAGCTGGCTCGCATCGATCGTGATTGCGTAGGTGCCGGCATTCATACGCTGGTCGAGGAGGGTTTCCACGACCTCGCCCTTGACATCGACTACCACGAAGTGGACCACGCTACTCACCGGGAGCGTGATCCCTACCTGTGATTTGCCGGAAGCCGGGTTCGGATAGTTCTGCTCGAGGCTATAGCCCTGCGCCTCCGAAACTTCGCTCACCCCAGCCGATTCGGTCGAACCGGAAATTATAACATTCGCTGCCGGAATCGAGGTACCGGTGGAATTCGGGAAATTCACCGTCTGCGTATACGTGCCAGAAGCCGTCGGCGCGAACGTGAAGTTCAGTTTTCCTGAACCACCGGCCGCAATAGCCGTCGTGCCACCGCTCACGTAAGTGAAGGGCGCAGTCACGGTCGGCGTACCCGGCGTCCAGTCGCAGGTCCCGGTATTATTCACGGTCACCGAGAAATTACTGGTGGCATTAACCGCCGTGGTGGGGGCAGTCGCTGAACCTGCAATGATTGCTGCACTGCCATTGACCGTGAGCGGAATGCTTGTACCCGCGCCACCCGCGATATTGAGCGTCGCGGTTTCTGGCGTGTTCGTCGTCGGAGCAAAGGCCACCGTAAAGGTTGCCGTTCCACCAGCGCTTTCACTGGAGGAAGTTGGCGAACCTACGATCGAGAAATCGGAGGCATTCGCGCCGCTAAGCGTTGCCTTATAGGCTGTTGCCACGTTGCCACAGTTCGTCACCTGAATCATCTGCATCGAGGTGTCACCTACGCACACTGACGTTGCAAACGGCGAGGTGATCGTATCCGACGTACACACCGAAGTGCCATAGACATCGAGCGGCAGCGAGGCCGAGTCCAACTTTTCGCCGGACATAGCCATACCCGAAAGGTTCGCCATCCGATCGTTCATGGCGCTGGGATCCGCACAGACCTGCACCGTCTGGAACGTTCCTGGTGCCAGCACTAAGGGAAGCGTGGGTGGCGTGAGCATGAACTCGGACGAATCGGAGACGGAAAGGCTCGTAACGGTCAAGCTTGCCTGGCCGGTATTCCAAAGTGTATCCATCTGGCAGGCGGATTTTCCAACCGCGACGGTATCGACCATGCTCGGTCCGGTAATTGAGAAGTTCCCATTGGGAACGCCCGTACCGGTAAAGAGCACCGTAAACTGGCTGGTGTCCTGGCGCGGGTCGGCGTACGTGAGCGGAATATTCGTGACAATGCGCAGTTCTGCCGTACGATACCCGCGCTTGAGCGGCTGGAAGCAGACGCCGATCGTTTGCGAGGCATTTGGCGCGATGAGCGAATCGGATCCCACAATGGGCGTCAGGTGGAAATCATAATCGGCGCTCGAGAAGAAATTCTTCTCGATGGCTACCGTGTCCGATCCCGGATTGAACAATGTTACCTGGAAGCACGAATCCGTTCCGACAGCAACGGAATCGAAACCCATCGCAACATTATTCATGTACGCGTTATTTACAACGAGGCGCGCAAGGATCCCAATGCCTTTGAGAGGCATGACCTGCGTGCCATTGTCTGCATCGCTGACAATGTTAATCTGCGCGTCCATCAATCCCTCGATCGTTGGCTCGAAGGAGATGACGATGGAATCGGTCTGGTCCGGGCCGATGGCCGGCGGTAGCCGCTGGATGGTGTACATCTGCGGATAATCGCCGGTAATATTCGTACTGGGCGAGATATGTAACGGGACCTGCCCGGTATTCGTTACCATGAGCGTCGCCCACGCGGTATCCGCAAAGCGGACGTGCGAATGGTCGAACATCGAGTACAGGAACTGCGGAAGCGCAATAAACGGCCGCAGGCCATACCCACTTAAGGGAACATTAACACTGGTGGGAACATCCGCATCGGTGTTAAAGGTCAGGTTGGCAGCACGCGTACCCGAAGCTTGTGGCGTGTAGGTAACACCCACCGAATCCGTCGCGCCCACCGGAATAGACGAAGGCGAATAAATGATCGTAAAATCATTCGGGTTCGTCCCCGTCACTGCAAAATTGGAAAAGGTGATGGTCCTCGAACTATGATTCGTGAACTTTGTGTACATCGGATTCGACGTGGTCAAATAGGGGACGGCACCAAAATCCAGGCTATTCGGGCCGAGCAGGGTCAGCACGTCATACCGGGTATCGGAAATGACC
>JAKAIL010000062.1 GCA_021825235.1 Bacteroidota bacterium
TCGTCCCTGCTGCCCACGCCATCTAGGGCAACGCCGTAGTTGATGAGCAGCTCGTTATCGGTGGGATTGAGCGCGAGCGCGTGTTCGTAGGAATCGATAGCGCTTTGGAAATCGCCGTGGTGTGCTTCGAGCATCCCACGCCGGTGCCAGCCATCGCCGTTGAAGGGAGCGCGCTCCGTCAGGAGTTGCGCGAAGTCCAGCGCTTCCTCGAACTTCTCATTCTCGATACAATAATCCACTAACTCTTCGAGGATATCGGGATGTAAAAACTGGCGTTCGTTTGCGTGAGCGTTTGTCTCTTCGCCGCCCTCGGATTTGCCGCTGCCGGGGGAAAGTCTGCGGCGTTTTTCCTCGCGGTGCCGCTTTAATTCCTCTTCGAAATATTTGCGGCGGCGTTCGCGCGTTTCTTTCGAATCGCCGTCCGCCTCTTCACCGAAGAAACCGAAGTCATCGAAATTGTTAAATCCGCTCATGCTAATACTTCTGAATATTCCCGCTATTCTATGGCTTGAAGAGCGCCCCGTGTGGCGCGTCCTCTCGCATTTGGGAACACCTCGTACACCGAGAATGCTTCCCACACCGCAATAATAATATTCAATCCTGGAAAAGTCAAGCCATTTTAGGCATTTGTGGATAAAAAATTGCCCAAAATGATGAGGAAAGAGGGGTGTTTTCAAATGGAAATTAATTGAATTGTGTAGCGAGGAATTGCACCCCGCGACCCTGCCGCGGAGTGCAGCTCCGCAGTACCCTTGACAGTACCCTTGATATGAATCCTTTGGCGATTCGCATTTGTTGAACCCACGCTTTGCATCTGCTTCCGAGAGAATTACTCCCCTCGGAGCGTACATTTATCTCGCAATCACAATGGAGGTCCGATGAACCGGTTACTTGTTCTTATTCGCGTGGCTGCCATAGCGGCGGTCGTCGCAATCCTTTTTGGCATTCTCACGCAAACGAGCTGGCATGAGCTATCGATACTCGATCTCTTCTGGGAAGGGATTGTGCCGCTGGTCCCGATCTGGCTTTTGCTATCACCACAAACATGGCGGCAGGTGTGCCCGGTAGCGACGGTGAACCTTGCGCTGCCGCATTTGCCGGGCCGCAAACGCACGCCGCTTGCCGCAAAGCTGCCGGGGTCCCTTGCGCTCTGGATGCGCCGGCACGGCCTCATCGTAGCGGCCACGCTCTTGTGGGTTATCGTCCCCATGCGGCTCGTGCTGTTTAACACGAGCGGTATGGCGACGGGCATCCTGATTATCGCAATTGTCGCGGTGGCATTGTTTATGGGATTCGTTATGCCGTGGAAATCGGGCTGGTGCGCGAGTATATGCCCGGTCTATCCAGTGGAGAAGCTGTATGGCGCCGCGCCGCCGCTCGTCATTCACGATGCTCGCTGTGCTACCGATTCTGAGAACAAAAATTGTCACCGCTGCGCACTCCAGTGCGCGGACGTTCCCGCAAGCGACAGCAGCTACTGGGAAGCCATGCAGCATGTTCCGGCACCTAATCGCGTTCGGCGAGTCCGGGAATTTTTTATCGGCAGCTTTCCGGGATTCGTGCTGGCGTATGTATTGCTCTGGGCTTTCGCGAAGCTTGGGAGTGTCGATCTTATTTCACTTGTGTTTGTCTATGGCGCGTTTGCGATTTTCATGTCAGCCTCCTACGCACTGTTCCGGGCGTTTGTCCGCCGCGGTGCCGAGCGCGGAAATAGTTACACCCGCCGCGCGACGGCGATCACATTGCTGCTTGCGCTCAATATCTACTACATCGCCGGCGCCGATGGCATTGCGACGGTGATTTCCCGCCTGGCCGGGCGGGCGGATTTGCTGCCGGCGTTCATGGCTCCCATTCTCTTGATTGTGATGGCGACGAGCATGGCCTGGCTCCAGCGCGCCTGGCGCACGCCGATGCAGGCGTATGTGGAGTGGTAAAATCACGGCGGTCTCTTTGCAAAAAGAAAGCTATTTTTTCTTCAGTCCAGCTTGTAACTTCCATCCCCCAGCCGTGTTTTTAGTTGGATGGGAGCACGTATGGTGCATGGCTTTCCGGGGAAGTTCGAGCGGCACTCGATACGCGAGGGGCACGCATCCCTGCGCCATGTCCAGTCGGACCATGGTATTCATCATGCCTCCGGTGGCACCATAGCGGTTCCGGTTCCATTCGAGAGTTCTGAGGCCAAGCCGGAACGAGCGGTCCGGCCGCTCCTCGATGCGCCGCCTGCGCCTACGAGCGCGGAGTTTACGAAGTTCTCGGACCTGGAGTTGCTCGTTTTATTCGAGAAATCCGGCGATGAACGGGCCTTTGCGGAGTTATATAATAGGCACAAATCCGAGCTCTATACGTACTGTGTGCGCATGATGTCCGGCGATCGGGATAAAGCGAGCGACATCTTTCAGGAGGTTTTCATCAAGGCCTTCGAAAAGGCGGAGCAGTTTCGACACGGCACGAACGTCGTGGGATGGCTGTACGTCATTGCGCGGAATATGTGCCTGAATACGCATCGGAATGAGCATCCGGCGGAGCGGCTGGATGCGCCCTCCGCCGCTGTTCGTTTTATGGCCTCCACGGACCGCAGCCTTGCGCCGGAATACGATGAGGAGCAGCATTTCCTTCGCCGCAAACTGGAAGAGGCGCTGGCCAGCCTTCCGCTGGAGTTTCGGGAACCGTTTATGCTCCGCGAATTCGATGGATTTTCGTACCGCGAGATCGCGGCCATGACCGGCACAACGCTCGGCATGACGAAAGTCCGCATCTACCGGGCCAAGCAGCAAATGCGCGCGCTGCTCGCTCCGGTGCTGAAGGAATGACCGCGTATCGGTGTCCTTCAACGGATGCACAAGTGTACCTGCATTATCGAGAGATGACTTATGATCGTGGAAGATAAAATTCTGGAATATCTGGACGGTTCGCTCTCCGACCGAGAGAGCGCGGAGCTGCTGGAAACGCTCTCCGTCAGTCCGGAAAAGCGCGCATTGCTCGAAGAGCATTTGCGCCTGAAGGACTTGCTCACGCTGGGCCGCAAGCCGTATTCGGTCCCAACCGAGACGGAACGTTCCCTTGCCGAGCGAATTCCGGTCCTCGCCAAATATAGTGACGATTTGGTTCCGGCGCGGTGGCCGTTCCTTCGGCGCTGGGTCGGAGCGCGGACGATTGGCCTTGCCGTTGGCGCTGGGGCCATGATGATCCTGGCAGGATTGGGCTGGTATTCCCTGCGCGGGACGAACACGCAGGGTGCCGCCAGGCAGCCCGCGCCATTGGCACGGGCTGTCTCATCACCAGGGAGGGCGGGAGCCGCTACCCAGGAATTTTCTTCCTCTGGTGCGGATCTTTCCGCGCCAATTTCTGCGCTTGGAGACCATGCGTTTCGAGTGTACAAGCATCAGGCCATTTCCAACCCTGGCGCAGCGAGCGGTATGCGAATGAGCGATCGTTCCCAGCCTGCCGCTCCTGTGGCACAGCCGGATATCATTGGGCAAGAAAATGCAACGGCTCCCATAGCGCCGGTTGCTCCGCTCGCCTCGGCGGCCGCGATTCCTACCGGAGGATGGTTCCCGCATACGCTCGCCGAAATCGAGCTGCCGATGCCCAAAGATTTAGGGCCGGTAACCGTTGGAGGCTCGATGATACTCAACGAATCCTACCTGCCGACGGTCTCGACGAGCCCCTCGCACTCGCTTACGCTGCTTACCGGGGATGCAACCGTTGATTACGATCTTTCGCCGAGCTTCGCCGTAGGTATCGATATCGGAACGGGAATTGGTTCCACGCTTTCGAACTCCTCCTATCGGATCAAGCCCTCGAGCTATTACACGCGGCTCTTCGAAAATCCGGTGGTCTCGAATCAGGCGTTGTACGATCTGCTGCTGACGGCGCACCTCACGCTTTTCCCGGAAAGCGAGTATCAATTCCGGCTTGGTATTGCCGGAGGCAGTGCGTTCGGTGCCGGCCCGATGGCGCAGGCCACCGCGGGTATTTCCCGCGTGCTTGCGCCCAATCTTACATTGGACCTGACAGCCGTTGGAAGCCGCGTCTGGATGAAGAATAGCGCGCCGCTGGTAAGGACTTCTACCAATGGAGTCGTCGGAATTGTAGGCCAACAGATTTCGCCACAGACGCTGTTTACGACGGCCCTTGGCGTTCAGGCCGGACTGCGCGTACGACTATGAGTTACTCTTCCGAGCGTCTTCACCCTAACCCTCTCCCCGAGGGTGAGGGAATTATTGTTCCCTCTCCCTCGGGGAGAGGGACTCTAAGCGTGTTTCCCTCTCCCTCGGGGAGAGGGGCAGGGGTGAGGGGAATGCTCCTCGCATTGCTTTCGAGCGCCCTTCTCGCGGCATGCTCTCAAACGATTGGCGTGCCGCCGCCTTCCATTGGTTCCGCGCAGGATTATTCCTGGTCCCCGAGCGAGCTTAGCGCAGGAATCAATTACTATGTCCTTCGAAATGGTGTAGGAACATACCATCGGCTGACCTCGCCGGACGGCACCCATGTTTTGGATGGCGCGCTGGGTAATCAAGTGACGATGGTCATGCACGTCACGCAGGATTCGGTCGTGATTGATAGTATAGGCTCGAATTTCATCTTTACCCTTCCGAGTGGATATACGTTCGCTCGAATCGTACCTCCGGATACCACATCCACCACGGTCACCCTTTATGATACGACGAAAATCATTACACAGATTATCGATACCGCGCACGGCGATACCGTGAAGATCGATACGGTTACTCGAATCACGCCGCGCGATACCACGATTCGTGAAATTGTCCCGGGCGATACCGTACCGGGTAGCCTGCTTGCGCTGAACGGTCTCGATTTGGATTCCGGCGCTTCCTGGCAGGCGGGAACACTTTCCGGGCCGGGGCTTGGCAACGGTATTCCGGTGATCGCTACAGTCCTCGACCATGTCGACGCATTGCTGCTGCCGGGAGTAGATTCTACGGCGGACAGCAGTTTCGGCGAATCGTTCCAAATTCGTTATGCGCCGCAGGTGTCCGCCGATTCGCTTGCCGCGTCCCCCGTCTATTGGATCGTTTACTTTAGTCGGCAAATCGGGCCCGTACTCGTCGAGCAGCACACCCTTGGATATGGCGGCACCTCCGCGGTTACGCAACGCGCGCAAATTGTGCGCGTGGGGCCGTAGCGGGCGGTTCCCATTCCCTTAGTGGACCACCAAAAACGGTCGCGTCATGGTGTAGCTTCCGGAGGAAAGCCGGAGGAAGTAAATGCCACTTGGCATTCCGCTCAAGTTTAGAGTAAAGGGTAAGGGGTAGAGGGTAGAGGGAAATATTCTAAAGCCTAACGCATTGAACACCTGTGCCTCAATTTGTTGCCCGCTGCCCTCTACCCGGAGCGAAGCGGGGTTCGGAACGATTCGCTCGATCCGGAATGGCGGCTCGTGGGCCATCGCCTGAATGAGCGTGCTGTCGCCACAGGCAAGTTCCAGGGAGAAGATGGCACCGGGACTTACCGTATCCACCGATGCCACACACGGTGGTGAAATGACGCCAGCCGAAAGGAACTGCTCGTGCGTTAGCGTGATCGGAGTCTGCTCGTTCGGTGCAAGGTAGGATTGAAACAGAAGCGCTGCAATCGTGTCCCGGTCGCCGGCTGGCCGCATGGCGAAGGTCCGGTCCAGCAGGCCATTCGGGAGCAGGCTGCTCTTCGTCGATTGAATATCCGGGTTCAGGGCTTGCTCATAGCCCAGAAGATTGTCGTTATAAATCAAGTCGAAATCCACTTCGTCCGCCGCGGATGGAATGGTTCCATTTCGCAGGACATACATAGGAACGCTGGCGCGGACCGGCGCGCTGCTCTCCGCCGTAAGCGTAAGGCGGAACGCGCCCGGATACGTTATCCCACGCGAGAGCATGACCGGTGGAAACGGGGAATCAAGGTTACCGGAAAAAGAGAGCGTATCGGTGTTCGTTGTGGCATGGCCGGTGGTATCTACGTTCGTAAAGATTGGTAGTACCACACTGCCATTGCGGGGGAGAATAATCGTAGAGGAGGAGGCAGAGCCGAACGATGGATTTGCGAAGGAGGCAAGGAGGGTGTCCGCTCCACAACCGATGTTCGTTAGCGTAATCGAAGAATCGCGTTCATCGCAAACGGAAGTAGTTCCGAACTCGATAGACTGCGTGCTGAGTGTGGCGCGATGGTTCCCCTCCAGAATGGTTGCAAAGAGGGGAATAATGGTGTCCATCGAAGTGCCTCCGCGCACGCCCATCGCATGTAGATGAACTATACTCGACCGTGTTCCAATCGTAGAATCCGAGAAATGAATTTCATAGTGGGCCGATTGCATCGGTGCGAGCGTGGTATCGCTGCCTTGTATCAGCGAAAAACCGGAACCGCCATCGATCGCCGTCCCGAGGAGTGAAACCGAATCACAACTGGTATTCGTAATCGTTACCGAGGTATCGTGAGCGGCATTGCACCGCGTGTACATGCCAAAATCAATGGCGCTATCTTCGAATGCAATCGAAGTGGGAGCTTGTGTCGCGTTCCCACTTAGCCATACTTGCGCGGATCCGGCTTTTCCACTTTTATCCCGATACATGTAGAAAAGCAGTGGATTGGATGCCCCGCTTCCGGTGGGACTAAAATGAAGCCTGATGCTAAAACTGCTATCCGGCGCCAGGGGGAACGGGAACGCAGGATCGCTCGCGCTCCAGCCAGCCGGCCAGGTTGTGGCATCGCCGGTAACGGTGAGCGTATCGCAGCCGGGATTTTGGAATGTTACCGAAGTGTCGGCATCCTGGCAGGTCGTAATCGTTCCAAGCGTAAGAGAATCGAGATTGGGCGCGAGGATGCTTGTTGCGGAGGTGAATTTCAACCGTAGCTCGATGGACGTATCGAAGGACGTTGCGGCTCCCAGATAGACGCCGGTGACGTGCAGGGCGAGGCTATAGTTACCGCTCAGTGGCTGCGGCGGAACGGTGACGAGTATGGTATCGACTTCGCCGGGCGCAAGGGTTCCCAATCCGCTTGGAGTTGCGGTATAGAGTAGGCCGCTGCTGGCCGAGAAGGTGCTCCCCGTTACCTGCATGCTATCGCAGGGGAGCGCGTGGATGAGGATCGGTATCGTCGTGGAGCGGCAATTCGTAAGCGTCGTAGCGGTGGTAGCTGTAACAAGCGGGAACGCATTGTTCGGACTTACAATAATAGTGATATGGGCTTGTACCGTGTCCCACTTTTTGCCCTTGATCGTCGTATAGAGTTTGAGCGTCGTTGTATGTGTGCCCGGCCGGAGGAACCCGCACTGGAACCACAGCGTATCGGTTTGCGCGGCGGGAACCGGTAATTGGGTTTGCGTCGAGAGATAGACCAGGTGCGCCGAATCGAGATAGTGGATGGAATCGATGCTCCCGGAACACGCTTCGTCCAGAAGGACGGGAAATTGCATGGCCGAGCAGGCTGCGATGGAATGAACGATCGTCGGGACCGCAATCGGCTTCGTAATGCTCACATTCGCGTTTAGGGGAACGGATACCTCGAACGAAGTGGAGGTATCTGTTCCGAGGTGCGCTTTAATCGACACCACCGGTTGCTGCATGCCGGGATTTCCAAAAAAAGTCTTAAACCAAATCGTATCGAACGCGTGCGCAACCCCAAGCTGGCTGCGCACGGTGTCCACCTGGAGAGAGCCTGATACGGCGAATACGGAGTCAATCGTAATCCATTCATTGGGACACAGTGCGGGTATTACGAACGGTACTTCCCCAACGCAATTGGCCGGAACCTGAAGCGTATCCAGGGGCGGCCACGGGATATTGCTATCTAAGGTTATCGGAATAGCAATGGAGGTGTCGAACGGGAGGACCTGGCCCTCGCCAAAATGACCGGCGAAGTGTATGTTCAACCAGTGCGTGCCAGGCCCCACGAGCGTGTCCTCGAACCAGAGTGTATCGGCTGGAACGGACTCGCCGAATTGCGAACTGATCGAATCCAGCAGGACACTGGGAGAGATTGGCCGAACGCTATCGAGCGTAACACCGGGCGCCGAACAGGGCGACGGAATCACAAGCGAAAACCGTGTACGGCAAAGAGTGCCAGAAATATCATGGTTCGCAATACTCTGAAGAATCTGCGCTGCGTAGTTATTGCCAAAATCCCATCGCCAGACCGCCCCGGTATCGTCCATGGTAATGAGATAGCGGTAATAGGGACCAAAGGCGAAAATGCGCCGGTCCGCTTTCGTTGGAACCGGTCCTTTTGCAAGCGAGAACGTAAGGCCGCCATCGAAGGACCGCCAAATGCCTCCAGTGCCGACGACAAATAGTTCACCGCCGCTGCCGCCGTCCATAATATCGATCGCTTTCGTGACAAAATCGTAGATAACCGTCCAATGGAGTCCATCCGTAGATTCCGACAGCATGATTTTGCCATCGTCCGTGAGCCGGTAAAAGGCGTGGTCGCAGGTATCGGCTACGACGGAGTAGCCATCGTAGTACGGAGTTGCCGCCTGGGGCCACGTATCGCCGCCATCGGTGGAATAAAACCCCTTCGCATCATCCGCCGCTGCCGCGCACAGCATTGCATCCAAACGGGCAAAGGTGGTGCCGCGCTGCATGCCGATCCACTGGGCATTCAGGCCCATGACCACCTGGTGGTTGTCCATGTAGATATCGTCGGCATGGATCAGCTTGGTGGTAGTGAGTTCCCATGTTACCCCTTCATCGGGCGTTTCCCAAATCGAGGAGACTCCGCCGGCGGCATAAAGATTCTTGCCGTCGAGCAGCCTCAGGGCCTTAATCGTATCCGGCTGCTCCGGATATTTGGCTTGCGTCCACGTGCCGGAATCATAAGTGTAAAGGCACTTCACTCCGCCCACGACGCCATGCGAAGTATCCCAGAAAAACGCGCAGCGCAGGTCGGAATTTTTGGGAAGGACTCCGATCTTCATGATCGTCTGGCCGTACGCATGAAATGCAGATAGCAAGAGCACCCCGGCAAAAAAGCCGAAAGCGGAAAACCGAGACCAGAAGCGAAACATAGCCAATTCTTAAAACACAAAAGTCCTATAATATTATAGGACACCGGAAAGGACCCAAATGTTGCACTTTTCCCGCCCCGAAAGGAGGGATGTGGCTTCAGTAAGGAATGGAATTGCCCGAACTTGCATTCGCTATGTCCGGCTATTTCTCGATTTTTCATGTTTCTCCACTCACGATTCCTGCCATCGGCTTCCAAGCCGGAACACATTGTGGTACTCCTCCACGCCTTTCCGCTTTCGAGCGTCATGTGGGACCGCATGGCCGCCGAACTGCAATCGCTGCGCGATGACACGGCGCTGGTAATGATCGATTTTCCCGGCTTTGGCGGTTCTCCGGTCCGGCCTAAATGGAACCTGGCCGCCATACCGATGGAACTGCGAGGCATCATCGAGCGACACACGCGCTGGACGCCTATTACGTTAGTGGGTCTTAGCATGGGCGGCTACGCGGCGCTCGAATTTTACCGCATGAATTCCGACATGGTGCGCGGCCTGGTGCTTTCCAATACCCGCGCCACGCCCGATTCCGAAGACGAAAAACGCAATCGGGAAGTTTTTGCAGAGGACACGCTCGAACGCGGGGCGGATGCGGCGCTCGAACGGCTTTACTCCAATTTTGTAACGGAAGAAACCGATCCGGAAATTGCGATCGATCTCCGCACCTGGATTTCTGCTGCGAAGCCCGCCTCCATTGCTGCGGCGCTTCGTGCCATGGCCGAGCGTGGTGATTCGAGCAAACTCCTGCCGCTTATCACTGCGCCCACGCTCGTTATTTCCGGCGAGCGAGACCGGATGATGCGCTCGACTACGATGCGTGCCATGGCCAAGAAGATCGAAGATGCTTCCTTCGTGGAACTTGCGGGCGCATCGCACATCGCTGCCGCCGAAAAGCCGCGCGAATGGGCCGAAGCGCTTGCCAGTTTCCTCGAGCGCATCGGATGATCGCTCGGCATTTCGAGCTATGATGCAACCTTTCTCCACCCCGGAACGCGCCGATAAGATCGCGCTCGCGCTTCGCCGACGGCAGCCAACGCTTACCGTCGTGCTGGAAAACATCCATGATCCGCATAACGTAAGCGCAATTCTCCGCTCGTGCGATGCCGTGGGTGTGCTAAAAGTCCATTTCGTTTATACCATCGAAGAATTCCCAAGTGTGGCCCATACACCGGCGGCGGGTGCGCACAAATGGATCGAGTTCGAGCGGCATACCAGCATCGCTGCATGTTTCGACGCGCTGCAACGGGAAGGATTCCAGGTCCTTGCCACAAGGATCGATCCTGGTGCCGCTTCGCTGTATGAGCACGATCTCACGAAACCTACGGCCCTGGTACTCGGTAATGAGCACCGGGGTATCTCCGAAGATGTTACGCGGCTGGCGGACCGGCTCATCTATATCCCTATGATGGGCATGGCCGAAAGCCTGAATGTTTCGGTGGCGACCGCCGTATGCCTCTTCGAGGCATTCCGCCAGCGCCGGGAACGTGGAATGTATGACGAGCCGCAACTTTCGCCCGAAGCCCTCCGTTCGAAAGAACTCGAATGGCAACTGAAATAAGTGCTCAGTGCTGAAGTGCTGCGTGCTGAAGCACCTAACGCCTAAGGGCAGAACGAATAGCAACTCTATTGTAATACTTTATTCGAAATTGTATTTGTCATTTGTCATTAGTAATTCATAATTGTTAAGCATCTCTCTCGAACTTGCGGCGGGCTCGGTATGGCTCTATGCCGGAATCCTTTTAGCGAGCGTTGGGCTGGCGATCTGGTCGTACCGCCATACGGTCCCGCGCACCACGCGCGTGCGGCGCAATACGCTGATTACGCTGCGCTCCCTGGGGCTTGCAGCGCTCCTGCTCGCGATTTTCCAGCCCGTTCTTTCCTCCAGCACCACAGAAACAGTTACTCCTTCGATTGCCGTCGTCATGGACAATTCGCAGTCCATGACGCTTCCCGAGAAGGGCTTCGTTCCAGCGCCGGGCGTGGAGACGCGCGCGGCTTCCATGCTTACGAGCATTCATCAGGTAATTCCGGCGAACGTGCTCACCAATGCGTCGAAGGCTTCGCTCTACACGGTCGGCAACCAGACGATACCATTCCCCAACCAAACGCCGCTCGATAGCATCCGGGCAGATGCCAGTGCGACGGACCTTTCGAGTGTCTTTCGCGTCATCCGCCAGACGCGCGAACATGCGAACACGGAAGCCATCGTGCTCTATACCGACGGAGCATTTACTGCCGGCGAAGACCCGATTTATCCCGCGCAGGACCTGGGCGTGCCCGTCTATGTCGTGGGCATGGGGGATTCCACCGAACCACGCGACGTTGCGCTTACGGAACTCTTTACCAATGAAGTTGCGACGGTTGGTGCGGCCCAGCCGGTGGATGTAACGGTCCATTATGGCGGTATAAAGCCCGGCGAACATGTGACGGTCCAGTTGCTCGAAGAAGATAAGCCCATTGGCGATACTACGCTGGAACTTGCGCAACCCACGGGCGATGCGGCGATTAGCTTTCAATATAAGCCCCTCTCGGAAGGCATTAAGAAGCTAACGGCCCGTGTTTCGGCACTGCCCGGTGAAGCGACGGACAAGAACAATCTTCGCATCACGTATGTAAAAGTCCTTAAAAACAAGTTCCACGTGGTGATGTTTGCCGGCGCGCCGTCGCCGGATGTGGAATTCGTCCGGCAATTCTTTGCCGAGAACCCATCGCTCCAACTTTCCAGCTATATCCAGAAGGAAGGCCCGGTCTATTATGAAGGCAATCCGACGCGGGATTCGCTTGGCACGGTCGATCTCGTCGTCCTCGTTGGGTTCCCGGTGTCATCGACTTCCGAACAGTCCATCGCGCTCCTCCGGGAGCTACTCACGCGCGAAAACCGGCCGGTCTTATTCATTCCTTCACGCACGCTCGATCTTGGCAAACTGGCGGAGTTAGGCGACGCATTACCGGTGCGCGCCGATCCGCGTTCGGCCTCCGGAGTAGAATTGAAGGCAAACCTTACGCTCACACCCGCGGCTTCCGGCGACCCGCTCTTTCGCGTGCCGCCGGAGGAACGAAATAAAATAAGCTGGGAAGGTTTAGCGCCGCTTTTCAAGACGGAATCGAATTTCACGGCGCTTCCCGAAAGCAAAACGCTCGCGACGGTAACCTTTCAGGGGGTGCCATTAGGAGAACCGCTGATTGTAACCCGCACCATTGGCACGGCGCGGCAGGTGGCGCTCACTGGCTACGGCCTCTGGCAATGGAAGCTCACCAGTTTTGGACGCGAGGAAGCCTATGGAGGAAAATCGGACACGGCGACCGGCCCCGTTAGCGCCCTCGATGTGTTCCTCGCCAATTCCGTTCGATGGCTTACCACCCAGCAGCAGAACAAGCGCGTAACGATTCAGCCGGACCAGAAATTCTATCAGGCTGGCGAGCGAATCGTCTTTCAGGGGCAAGTTTATGACGAAAGCATGAACCCCATCGAGCAGGCGGACGTCTCGGTCCACCTTGCGCCAACTGCGGGAACTGGAACGAGCATGGACCTGCCACTCGAATCTATTGGGAACGGAAGATATAGCGCCGCCATTCCACAAGGATTGCCGAAGGGTGACTATACCTTCACCGGTACTGCCGTCAACAAGGGCCAGAAAGTCGGTGCGGATAACGGCCGCTTTAACGTGGGCGATTACAACGTAGAGCTCGCCGAACCGCGGATGCGCAGCGATATTCTACGCGCGCTCGCCCAGCGCACTGGCGGGAAGTTTTACACACCGGAGACCGCCGGTTCCCTCCTGCAGGATATTTATAACAGCGTGCGCTTTCAGCCAAAGGAAATTACGAACAGGCACGATTTTGAACTCTGGAATAGCTGGCCGCTACTGGCGCTCGCCATCCTCTTTTTTGGGACCGAATGGTTCATCCGCAAACGGCTGGGAATGCTGTAGGCCCGGGGTCCGAAAGAGTTTGTGTGTACTGCGGAGTTGCACGCCGCAACCCAGGTTGCGGAATGCAATTCCGCGCTACACCGTGTCTCTGTTTTCCTGTCATCCTGAGCCGTTCCCCGGCTGCGAAGTCCGCGATTCCTCGACTCCGTCTTGCTTCGCTCCGGAAGACTTCGCTCCGGAAAACTTCGCTCGGTATGACAGAAAATATAATTTGGCACCTTACCATCTTCGAGCAAGTTGAGTTGCAGTTCAAAGTCTGTACATTATCGTAATCCGCAACCATGCGATACACCATTCTCTGCTCTCTCCTGATTCTTACGCTTGTTTCCACGGTTCGCGCGACGCCGGAGGACAGCGTCGTCGATGGCTACCGGCATTTTATCATGCCGACGGGCAAGCCCATCGAAGGCGGTTACTTCGGCTTTTGGGAACTCGGATTTATGCAAGGCGGCTATGGGTTCGATCATGTCCTCTCGCTTTCGGGCGGTTTTACCGTGATGCCGACCGTCGCGTTCCGTTCCCAATTCGCCTTCCTGCAGGCGAAGCTCACGCTATTCGACGAGCAGGGACTTTCGCTCGCCACCGGACTCAATTATCTGCGCCTTACCAGCGATAACACGCTCCTGCACCTCTTTGGCGCGCTGACGTATGAAACACCCACGCAAACGCGGTTTACGGGACTTCTCTTCTACAAAATCTATGTGAACACGCCGCAAGGCTCGAACACCACGCTGGTTACCGTGAATGTCGTACCCTACGGGGCCTTCACATTCAATTATCCCGGCGGCCTTGGTGCGGGGCTGGGATTCGATACGCCAGTCCCGGGAACTTCTAACGTTCGCTTCGTCGGCGAAATCTGGAACCATGACATGACGCAGCCCACGGCGCTCGGCATTTTAGGTGCGCTCCGGCTCGAAAACACCAATTTCTCCTCCGATTTCGGCTTCATGTTCTTCACGCTTCCACTCATCGCGCCGGTGGCCAATTTTGTCTGGCGCTTCTGAGGCCGGCCACTTCTTCCGTAATTTTGTGACGTGACGAAGTTTACTGTCGAAGTACGAACGGAATCGGAGAGCCTTTCCCTGCGCGCGGAAGCGGGCGAGGGAAGGCTGATTTTTGTGGAAGAGGGCAGCGGCCTGCCGGACGTGATCGTGCAGGCATTCCGCCCCGCGATGGATATTTTTTATCGCGCGCCGGAACCGCTAACCCCGGACGAATTAGTGGAAGAAGTTACCATTCACGTTCCGCAATCGCTTCATACTATTCCACAAGGGCGACTCGTGCCGTCCTCATTGGATGGGCTGGTCCTTATGCAATATGTTCATCCGGCATTCCCGGCAATCTCACCGCTTGCAGCGCTTGCAGAGATTCTTCGCATAACCGCTGACGTCAATTTTGGCCTGTTGCAAGCGGATAACGGAGGATTGCTGTTCGTACATCGAACGGGCGCGGAACGTTCGGCGTATGCTTCGGCCCATTCGTTAAAAACGTTCCTGGAACTGCCGCAGGGCGAGCGCGAATCGCACTTCCCCAATTTTCATGCGATGGAAGTGTTCGTGAGTGGAAGCGATCTCAATCATTTCGAGCACCTCGATCTGGAACCTATTACCAGAGCGCGAACCATATCGATGGAAGATTTGGAACGCTGCGGTGAATTTGCATCGGACCTTCGTACAGTCGTTGCGCTCGATCCTCCTCGCTATGCACTTATGGTTGGCGCGGCCCGCGTGTATGCGACGATTGGAGGCGGGCTATGAGAATTATTGCCGGGGAGTTCCGCAGCCGGCAATTAGTTACACCGAGTGGCCCCGAAACTCGCCCTACGATGGACCGCGCGCGCGAATCGCTCTTCAATGTGCTTTCCAATTTACTGAACTTCGAGGGTATTTTCGTGCTCGATCTCTATGCCGGGTCCGGCGCACTGGCGTTCGAGGCGCTTAGCCGCGGGGCGGCAAAAGCCACGCTCGTGGACCAAAGTCCGAATGCCACCAGAGCCATCCATGTCAATGCGGCAGCGCTTATAGTCGAGCGCCGTATTGTGGTTTTACGCCAGGACGTTCGCCGATTCCTGGAGACTTCGCCCACCCCGTTCGATCTCATCCTGATGGACCCGCCCTACGAGGCACACGAGACAGCCAGTATTGCTACCCTTCTGTTCGAGCGCGACTGGGTTTCGTCCAACGGGTTTTGCGTGATCGAGCACCGTTCCGATACCGAGCTGCCTCCCATTCCAGGTACCCATATTCGGAGGGAACTAAACGTGGGCGAGGCGCGCTTTACCATCCTAACTCACGCCACACCATCATGAAAATAGCAATTTATCCCGGCACCTTCGATCCGATTACCAATGGCCATTTGGATGTGGTCGAGCGGGCGAGCGAGCTGTTCGACGAAGTCATTATTGCGCTGGCGCGCAATTCGCAGAAATCCCCACTTTTTCGGGAATCCGAGCGGCTGGAACTGATCCAGGCCAGTATCGCCGAATGCTTTCCGCAACGGGCAAACATTCGTGCTGATGCCTTTCAGGGGCTCCTGGTGGAGTACGCCGTCTCTCGCAATGCCACGGCTGTCGTTCGCGGACTCCGCGCGCTCAGCGATTTCGAATACGAGTTCCAGATGGCCCTTATGAACCGCAAGCTCGCGCCGCAGATTACGACCGTCTTTCTCATGCCGCACGAGGAATATACCTATTTAAATTCTACCATCATCCGGGAACTGGCACGCTATGGGAAAGATGTGTCCGATTTCGTTCCGAAGGTCGTGGCGCAGGCATTAAAAGAGAAGTTCGAGGTAAAATACCACTAACAGAACCTGGATTACGCGGATTGGATGGATTTACAGGATTACCGCGGGAGAAAAACAAGGCTTTAGGAAGTTGTTCATAGAGTATTATCTTTGAGAGAAGTAATCTAGAAAATCCATCCAATCCCCAGAACCTGGATTACACGGATTAGATGGATTTACAGGATTACTATAGGGGACGACGAATTTATCGGACGAACGACGATGTTTTGAAAAGAAATTATTCTTAAACAAGAAATCTCGTTTGGCCTCATTAAAGAAGAGTTTTTGTATTTGAGAGAAGTAATCCAGCAAATCCATCCAATCCGCGTAATCCAGGTTCTGGAATAATGGAAGTCACCCATGTAGCAACGAAGCATCCGCTTCTGCTCAATGCCGAGCAGGTCACGCAGGTGCTTACTATTTTTATTCGCGATGAGCTTCGGCGTACCGGCGTATCGAAAGCGGTGATCGGCCTTTCCGGCGGGGTGGATTCCGCGCTCTCGACCTATCTTGCCGTGCGCGCACTGGGCCGCGAGAACGTCCATGTGCTGCTCCTGCCGTATAGAAGTTCCACGCCCGAAAGCATTCGAGATGCCGAATCGGTGGTGAACGATTTGGGGATTTTCTCGGAGACGTTTGGCATTACGCCCATGGCCGATGCCTTTTTTGACGAGACGGAGAATGCTCTGGGCGAAATGAGCCGCACCCGGCGTGGGAACGTTATGGCGCGGCTGCGGATGATTGCGCTGTACGACCGCTCCCAGGCGATGAATGCGCTGGTCGTTGGGACCTCGAACAAAACAGAATCGCTCTTAGGCTATACGACGATTTTTGGAGATAATGCGAGCGCGATCAATCCACTGGGCGATCTCTATAAAACGCAGGTCTGGCAGCTTGCAAAGCACCTTGGTGTGCCGGAACCAATCGTAGCAAAGCCGCCGACCGCCGATCTCTGGCCCGGGCAAACCGACGAAGCCGAACTCGGCATCACCTATCGCGAGGTGGACGAGTTACTCTATTACATGGTGGACGAGCGCGAAAGTGATGTGGAGCTCGTGCGCCGGGGCTACGCACCAAATCATGTTCGCGACATTCGCGAAAAAATCCGCCGCGCGCAATACAAACGCCGCCCACCAATCATCGCGAAGATTTCCAGCCGCACCATCAATGCCGATTTCCGGTATCCGAGGGACTGGGGTACATGAACCTGGATTACGCGGATTGGATGGATTTCCAGGATTACTACGGGAGAAAAACAAATTCGTTGGAAAATGTTGTTTATGCCAATGGAAACTCTGATGAAGTCTGGATTCCCGCATTCGCGGGAATGACAGAATTTGAAATAGA
>JAKAIL010000063.1 GCA_021825235.1 Bacteroidota bacterium
CCGATTTTTTTTCTTTGCTCTTGCCTGGCGTTGGAGAAATCTTCATATTCCTTTTACTTGGGCACCATTGCCTTGCCGGGCACTGTGAACACTGCGGCTTATTTTTCGTACAAATCGTCGAGCCTAAGTCCATTAAGGCTTCATGCCAGCTTGCGGACTGGGCCTGTGGCAAAATGCAGCCATCGAGTTCGTAGATATCAGCAATGGGAAGTTTAGAATGGATATCGGGCATCGGCTTCCATAAGCGAGAGAGAACACGTTCAATGTTAACGTCGACTAACGCAGTGTCCGCACTGTGTGCAAAAGCGAGGATGGCGCTCGCAGTATAAAGACCAACACCGGGCAGGGTGCGAAGTCCATCGAGCGTGGTTGGAAATTTGGACATGGCTCCGATGGCTTTAGCAGTACGATGTAGATTGATTGCGCGCCGGTTATAGCCCAAGCCATGCCACGCACGGACGACTTCCGCTTGCGATGCTGCTGCCAACGTTCGGACCGTCGGGAATTTGCGAAGGAACTCTGGCAAATGCTTCTCCACCTGTTTTGTACCAGTTTGCTGGAGCATAAACTCGCTAACCAAAACTATATAGGGAGAGCGTTCCAGATCGCGCCAGATAAAGCTTCGGCGGTTGTTTTTATGCCAGGCCAGGAGTGCGGGAACGATCTCTTGGAGCCGTTTTCGAGTGGAGGAGTGGATCATTGCGGAAGGCCCTCGCGCATTAAACGGGTCAGTATTCGTTCATTGCCGGACAAATGTAGAAGGTTTGGAAGTAATTCCTTAGAAATCCAGGCAATGTTGCTGAATTCACGATTTATTATTTCGCCATTCCAGGATCGCACCAAGAAGTAAGAGATGTCATACGTCATGCCATTAGAATAAGTAGCCACTTCGTTGAACCACTCTTCAGCATCGCCAATTACAATACCCAGCTCTTCAAATAGTTCACGCCGTAACGCTTCCATCGGCATCTCATTGGGTTCCAACTTGCCGCCTGGGAATTCCCAGTGCAGTGGATACACCTTTTCGGGCCGGCGTTCGCCCATGAGAACACAGCCCTCCTTCAGGAGAAGTCCCACAGCGACTCGAATTGGATTCATGCAAAGCGAAGGGCATGGAGTGGCTGCATTCGTGCTGCAATACGGGCGGGAATGAGCGTGGCGCTTAAGGCGAGCACCAACGCAATAGCCGAGACGATGGCATAATGCTGCCATTCGATAGAAACGGGCACGGAAGACATAAAGTAGATTTCCGATCGCAGTTTGAAGAAATGAAAATGCGCTTCGAGCGAACATAAAATGAATCCCAGGGCATCTCCGAGCAAAGTTCCAATAATGGCAATAGACATTCCCTGAGTAATAAAGATGCGTGCAATCGAAGCAGTACTGGCACCAAGCGATTTTAATACTCCGATAGACCGTGTTTTTTCAATGACGATGAGCAAAAGCGTTGAAACGATATTGAAGGCAGCGACCAGAATGATAAGACCCAGTATGATCGGCGTTGGCTTTTTTTGCAGGTCGATCCAAGCGAAAATCGTAGGATAAACATCATAAACACTGCGTGCGACGTATGGATAGAATAGCACCCGGTTCAGTTTTGCGGCGACCGGAATCGAAGCGGCAAGGGTAGGAGTACGAACATCGTAGCCGCTTACCTGAGTGGGGCTGAAATGGTTGAAAGCCTGTGCAGCATGGAGCGTTGTGTAGGCGAGCATATCGTCGTATTGGGTCATGCCCGTTTCATACGTTCCGACGATACGGAAGCGATGAAGATTGGCGAGAATGTCTTCGCGCGTTCGTAACGTTTCGTTAAAGCGAATAGCCGCAATGTTTTTTCCGACCCCGGTGCGGAGCTGGTTTGCCAGGTCCTTACTGATTACAATCGGATCGATCGTATCCGAAGCGTGGGGTGCCAGCGATTGCCCGCTGGTAATCCGCTCCATGGCAAGAACGGTTGTATCGCCTGGCGGAATACCGCGCACGACTACACCCGCAACACCCCGAGGGGAACGAAGGATAGCTTCATGCTCTACGAACGGTGTGAGAGAGGAAATCTCTGGAACGTGTTGCTGTAAAAATCGAGAAGTTCCAGGGTAATCCGGCAGTGGACGATCCCCATACGACGAAATCTCGACATTCGAGGTGAAGCCGAGGACATTATTCGTAAGCGTCTTTTCAAAGCCGCTCAAAATGGCAAGTGTAATTACAAGCGCAGCCGTACCGAGCATGATACCGCCTGCGGAAATTATAATAATACCAGAAACGAAGCGCTTCTCCGAATGCGCGTGTACGCTTTTTTCGCCTTCGGGCTGGCGAGAGAAAAGGTAACGCGTTGCTATGAATTGAGAAAAACCGATGACAGATACTTTCTAATATTAGCCCTTACTCCTGATCAAAAGCTATCTGGGCTGTATTATTTTTCAAGGAACCGATAATACGCCCTGTATAATAAAATCCGTCTACAAAGTATTCTTGGTTTCGAACAGGTGTCTGGCCGGTCGATGGGTCTCTGAGGAAAATGGTATGAGAAGTATTGGCTTTGATAAGAACATAGGGGGTAAGACTTTTATACGAGAACGACACCGAATGCCCGTTGGCCTTAAACAGAGAGTTGCCTGCTGAATCGAGATCGATGAAAAATTGTTGATCTCCATTTCCATCTATAAACCGAAGGTAGCAGTATCCGGGTGGAGGAGGAGTTAATTTTTCAGAATCGATAATGGGCTGATCCCAATCTGCATTATTGGCACCAAGAGGAAATAGTGCTATGGTATAGATAGCATTTCCGAGTATCCCGATCGGGAGTGAATCGGACCAACCGGGATTGCCGGCATCCGTAAGATAGAAGGTATAGGACGAGTCCGCGCGGAGCGGAATGTACTGTCCCTGGCATGTATTAAAGGCAATCGTAAAAAGCGTTCCCTGCGCGGTGGATAGTCGAAGGGGATCGGGATACATCGATACAAATCGAACCCATGCCTGACCGGAACCGAGAGTATCATGAAGGGTGTCGAGCGTGTGGAGGGTATCGACAGAGTGAAGGGTATCGCGTAGCGTATCCGTGGTGCCCGGTTCTGTAATCGTCTTGGTGCAGGAACCCATGGAAACGATAACCAGGATTCCGAAGGCCAATGGCCAGAGAACGTGCAACTTCATGGAAAATAATAACACTTTGCAGCGAAAAAGATTTATCGGAAACCCGATTTTCCTGTGACATTCTCGCGATTTTCGGTGTCTTACTACCGATGGCTCCGAATCGGAATTGGGTGCGCTGCTGCGGGAATGGCGTAGCTATTCTGGCAATGATCCTGGGTTTGAGTTCATCTACGTTAGCGAATGTCCGGCTCGCTTTCGATTCTACGAGCCTGGACTTTGGCGACGTTGCTGTTTTTGCCGCAAAGGACCTTACGTTCGAAGTCCAGGATACGGCTGCCATTCCCCTTGAGATTGCTTCGATTACCACCACAGGAACCGATGCCTCGGAGTTCTCCATTCTCTCGCCCGCGCCACCGGTGGTTCTTAATCCCGGAACCATCGCAACCCAATTTATTGTGCGATTCAGTCCGCAGGCACTGGGTGTTCGCTCTGCGGTTCTTGCAATCGAGACTACCGATGGAATCGTGAATATTCCTCTGACGGGAATTGGTTCAGGGAAGCAATCGAGCCTTGCCTGGGCTCATGCGAATCTTGATGTTGGAACCATTTCTCCAGGCTCCGAGCGCGATTCCACGATCGAACTTTATTCTACCGGTACCGATAGCTCGCTGGTCGCAGCGCTTGAATTAGCCGCCGCCGATACTTCCTTTGCGGCGCAAATAATGAACCATGCCCCGCCCCCGTTCATGCTGGCTCCCGGTGATTCGGTTGCTGTTCGTATTGCGTTTCGAGGCCTGCCACCTACAGGTCTCAAAAGCGCTCAGCTTTCGGCGACCGGTAGTACGCTCAATACTCCTTCTTGCAATCTTTCCGGTGACGTGGAATATGGGTCGTTTGAAGTGGTGCCTTCTTCAATTATGACTTTCGGCACGATGTATTATGGCCAATTGAGAGACTCCACGATTTATGTAATCGATTCCGGAATGCTGGATTTGATTTTTGATGACTTCAGCCTTTCCCCGTCAGCAGACGATTTTACGATTACCAATGCTCCTTCTTTACCCTATACGCTACGGGCCGGGGATACCCTTGCTCTTACGATTCAGGCAAATCCCGGTAAAAATACGTTGCATCGCGCGAGTTTTCAGGCAGTGTCATTTTCGGCGGGTTCCCATCTCATTCAATCGCAGCTTACGGTGAATGCAATACCGCCTCCATTGTCTTCTTCGACAAGTCACACGCTGGAGTATTTTTGCGCATCCGGCTCCGCTGTGCGTGATTCTATTCGTTTGCAGGATACCGGCAAAATAGATGTTATTATCACGGGTATGAGATTTAGCGATACCGCTCTCGGTTTACAAGCAGTAGTTCCTTTGCCGGATACCATTCGAAGTAACACCGGCAAAGAAATTAGTTTTGTATTTAATCCTTCGACTACTCGTTCAGATACCCTTGTCCTCCAACTGCTGGGAGGGATGCAGGTCATGCTCGCCGATACGTTCACGGTCCAACCTTCAGTATTACCCGCAATGCCAAACGTTGTGGTTGCTTCAGAGTCCAGTAACGCCGAAAACCTGGCTGCAGGGGCAAGCATATCACTAACTGCTCTTTCGCTGGACACGGTGATTGTCGAACTCCACTTAGCCGATACCAATATTGCTTCTCTCGATCCTGCTTCGATTACTGTGAATCCACTTCTCGGATCGGTAGTAATAACCAGGATTGAGCCGGTGCCGGGTGGTGATCGTGTTACTCTTGCGTCGCCTACTCCAATCACTGCTGATTCCGGCGCGGCATTACTCGAATTTTCACTCGATCGTTTCGTGAGCATAAGCGATTCAACGGCTCTCTCTGTCTCCATCCAAACTCCTGAACGCGCTGGATGTATCGCGTGGGCAACAGATACCGTTATGGTAAATGGGTCCAACGTATGTGGCAGCAGCATTCTTCGTGCCGAACTCACGGGGAAGCCATTGATACTGGATGCGGCGATTCGCCAAAATCCTGCTTCCGGATCGCAGTTATCTTTGAGAATTATGGCAAGTGCCGAGGGTGCTGTACGTTTTGAGATTTCAAATACGCTTGGCGAAGTGGTACGGGAAGGCAGTATTACGATCCTGGAAGGATTGAACGATTGCATACTACCCCTTGCGGCGGTTCCCGGGGGGGCCTATAGTCTTCGCCTCGAGCCAGTGAACGGTTTGCCTGTCACACTCCGTTTTATAAAGCTCGAATGACCGTTCCACGCGAGTCAATGGACGAAATAATCGGAACTCGCCAGTCGCTTCGAAGGAAAGCGATCGAGGACCGAGAGAACATTCCGCTTGCATTACGGCAGGAGTGGAGTGCGCGCATTCGTGCCGTGCTTCAGGCTTATACGGACGATAAGCATTACAGCTTTATCCATTGTTATCTCAATTTTCGTTCAGAGGTAGAAACGAGGGAATTAATCGGCGGCTTGCTTCGACATGG
Organism: Bacteroidota bacterium; assembly: GCA_021825235.1. Classification (GTDB taxonomy): domain Bacteria; phylum Bacteroidota; class Ignavibacteria; order Palsa-1295; family Palsa-1295; genus PALSA-1295. The sequence continues at coordinate 5,569 of JAKAIL010000063.1, forward strand.
AACGCGAATTATCGTGCCCGTGGTCGAACGCATGGAATCGGAAGAGCCCGGCTCCTTCCAGGAGCGGCTTGCCCACAGCGAAATCGAAATGGCAACGGAGCTTATCAAGGGCCGCTTCGGAATCGAAGAGCCAAAGCTGAGGTCCGCTTCCTCCCTGGAAAACCTGGACGCTGTCATAGTGCCTATTGTTGCGTTCGACCGCCACGGCACGAGGCTTGGATACGGAAAAGGCTTTTACGATGTTTTCCTCCATGACCTACCGCGCGCGGTCGAACGCATCGGACTTGCATTTAGCATCCAGGAAATAGAATACATTCCAGCGTTATCGCACGACGAACGGTTGGATAGGATAATCACGGAGCGAGAAATTATCAAAATAGTTGCTTAATGTTTGCGCTTGCACGGCCTCGGTCTGGTAGGGTCATTACCGGCGTTACAAAATCCCTGGCGGAACGGTATCGAGTATCCGTCGTACTGCTACGCACTGGGCTTGTCGCATTCACGCTCGTTTCTCCGGTGGTGCTTCTGCTCTATCTCCTGCTTTCCATCGCAATCCCGGATGAAGAGCGCGTTGCAAGCCAACTAAGCGAATGGCCGCACGCTGCAGGCCTTTCAGGCCGCAAGCGCTTCGAGCATTTTACCAGCAGGCTTATTCGACGGTTCTCACCCGTAAAGGCGAGCAGGACAACCTGGATCTCCTTAGCGCTACTATTCTTTGCCGCGATATTAGAGCTACCCCGTTCAGAGGGAACTGCGTTTTATTGGACGCACCCAATTCTTACGTCAATAGGAGAAGTTGTTTCGAATGTGGCACCAATCGTATTCTACCTAAGTTTGGCGCTACTCTTCGTCATCGTATGGATTCCGAGAGAATCGCTGGTGGTGTTTCCATTGTCCGAACGGGACCGGTTTTTGCCAGATTGCGGTCCGGCCAAAATGCTGGGTGGGATTGCGTCCGGTCTTTCTCGAACCATCGGAATCGACGCGGCCTATCTTCGAGTCCTTCTCATACTGCTGAATATATTCACCCTTGGTCTGGTCGGCATCGGCTATCTTATTCTGTGGTATTTGGAACGTTCCAAAAACGCGAGCCTATCTGATGAATCAGATTCGAAGCCGGCTCAGGAACCCACCACGGGAAGTTCTAAGGTATTCTTCTTCCGGGTTTCAGTCGCGGTCCTCGTCGGGTTGCTTGGAATTATTTATATTGCAACAGAGGACCGATGGTTCTTTTTCAATCGTTCCCTATTCCAGGGCGGTATTATGGTGCTGGTAGGGCTGGCGTTCGTGTGGCGTGAAATCCGGCGTTCTCCATCCCAATCTATTTTTGGATTATTGGTGGGGGCCGTCATTTTCCTCAGCGGGATTTATTCCTTTGCTTCCGCGGTGGGAAACTTGCAGATAGGTTCCGTAGACCGATTTGAAATACTTGCAATTATTGGTGCGATTGCTTTTGCCTATATCGCGTTGGTGACGCTCCGAGCGGAAGCACGAACGCTGGGGCTGCTCTCGGCGCTCGTGTTGGCGGTTTGTGCTGCGATGATTGGCCTGCATGTTACACCGCCCGAATATATTGCCGCCATCGTGCGCTTTTACGATTTCTTTTACCCCATTATTTATGCCGCGCTGGGGCTTTGGATTTCCTTCGACCGATAAGGCTGCTACGAGATAATCTTCCGCAATCCGAAGCTCGGAATTTACCCCAGGAACTTATTCTGTTCCTTTTGTAATTCCTTGATCAAATAGCGCATCCGTGGATTGTGGGAACTCTGGGCAAGCGGGAAGTAATGCTCCGTAGTTTCCATGATATATTTGATGGGGTTTTTCTTCACATTGAATTCGAGGCAGCGGTAGGTATCGAGCCGGTCGGCGAGCTTTAGCATACGGGCATCTTCACTCGCGGCTTGAAGTTTCTCGACATATTCTTTCTCAACCCAGGCTTTCATCGGGCCCTCGGCCTTGATATCCTTCGTAAGCTTTTGTACGAGGTAACTGGTATAGGAACCAAAATTCAGATCGAGAATTTCGGGTGTTAGCACATGGGAATCTTCTAATGCATCGTGGAGCAGCGCGGCACAAAGAATATTCGGATCGGTCTGGTTAAGTTCCACCAGCATGATTTTGGCGACCCGGCTGGGATGCCAGAAATATGGCGTGCCGTCCGGACGCTTTTGGAACTCATGCACGCTTTCGGCCATGTCATACGCATCGAGCACGCGATTGATGGCAAGCGCATCCATACCACGGTCCCGCAGCGAGCGGTCCAGCTCCTCGCGCGTTAAATACGTTTCGTTATACTTTGAAGTCGGCTGTTCCAATTAGACATTAAAACGGAAGTGCATGATATCCCCATCCTCAACAATATATTCGCGACCTTCGCTTCGCAAAAGTCCGGCTTCGCGGACGGCCGCTTCGGATTTCAACCGCAAAAAGTCCCGAAACTTCATTACCTCCGCGCGAATAAATCCTTTCTTGAAATCGGTATGGATCACTCCTGCGGCTTCCGGCGCTTTCGCGCCTTTGCGCACCGTCCACGCGCGGACTTCTTTCGGTCCAGCGGTAAAGTAGGTCTGTAGCCCAAGCAGATCGTATGCGGCGCGCACCAGCGCGTTCAGGCCAGGCTCTTTCAGGCCGAGTTCCCGCAGGAATTCCAGCCGCTCGGCTGCGGGGAGCTCAACTAATTCCATTTCGATCTTCGCGCAGATTGGAACCATGCCCGCACCTTCTTTTTCCGCGATGGCGCGTATCGTATTGATATAGCCATTGCCATGCGCTACGCCATGCTCATCCGTATTGGCGACAAAGAGGACCGGCTTTGCCGTAAGCAAGTGCATCTCTCGCAGCCACAGTTCTTCGTCCTCCGTACTTAGTGGGAAATAACGGGCGAGCCGGCCGGCAACCAGATGTTCTCGGAGTCGCGTATAAAAATCCGCTTCGGAGCGGGCTTTGGCATCTCCCGTTTTACCTTTGCGTTGTGCCTGGTCGAGCTTTTTATCCAGCGTTTCCAGGTCCTTCAGAATAAGTTCCGTTTCCACAACTTCTATATCCCGCTTGGGATCGATACTTCCATCCACGTGGATCACATTGGGGTCCTCAAAGGCCCGAACGACATGTGCGATCGCGTCCACATCCCGGATATGTGCTAAAAATTGGTTACCGAGTCCTTCCCCTTGAGCCGCGCCTTTTACCAGGCCGGCAATGTCCACAAACTCGACCGTAGCCGGTACTTCTCGTGCCGGATTTACCAAGGTCGTTAGTTCCCTGATTCGTTCATCCGGTACGGGAACAATCCCCGTATTCGGCTCGATCGTGCAAAACGGGTAATTTTCCGCCGCCGCCTGAGAGCTGGCCGTAATCGCATTAAATAGCGTCGATTTCCCGACATTCGGCAGCCCAACTATTCCACATGTTATTCCCATTGTCGCACACTACGCACGATTGCGCGGCATAGTGCCCGCAACCGAAAAATTCCTTATTCAATTTTGAGACTTCTTGCAATGGCCTGAAAATATTGGAACTGTAACTGCTGATTTGGCTCATCGAGCGGTGCCAGCAATAGTAGAATGGCACGCGGCGTGAGAAAGGCCGCCACATAGTCCTTCGAGCTATCGGCGTTCCTCGAAACGAATTCGTAACCTTCTTTGATGAAGCGGCGGGTCGGAACATCGTGGACCTGGAAATCGCCGACGCTATGGGTTGCAATGCCGTGAGCGCCAAAGGCGGCTTCTGCATTACGCTTAAAGTTCCTCCAGGTGAGCGAATCAATAATTCCCACCGAGGCCTGTCGCATTGTTAGCGACATTGCAAGCGTGCGGGGCTGTGCCGGATCGTGGAAAACGAGCGCATACGTCATCGTCGAATCCAGCGTTTCGGTGGAGGCCCAGCCCGGGTTCGTCTCGATCGTAAAGGGTAATAACGAGGGTTTGAAGGGACGGAGAAGGGTCTTGTCGTTCAAGCCTGTGGTAGCTTCGTGGATGTAGGTCAGCCGGGCCGTTTTATACGCTTCCACGTTCATGTCGTAGGCGAGCGGACGGGAATCCAGTAACTGTTTCCCATTGCGGGACCATACGTCCACATAGACGTAATAGGGTGTTTTCGGGAACCGAAGCAGATAGAGCGGCGTCGTGGGTTCATAGCCCAGCAGCGTATCGCCCGCGGTGAACACGGGTTCCCTGACGGTATCGGTATGGAGGCCGAGCATCCCCAGCCCAGGGAACCGAACGACGATGCGGCTATGGGCCGTGTCCTTCACCAGCAAAATGGCCGTCGGATATGGGAACGTATTGGTCGAATCGCCCTCCGAACTGCCCAAGCCGGCAATGTGATAAAATCGTTCCGCATCGACGATAGACTCGGCCGGTTTCGAGACGTGGTGCTTCGGGTGCCGGTGTTGCGCGGCGCTTTCCTTGCGAAGCATTACGACCGTGGCAAACACCGCGCAGAATATGAGCGCAAATCGAAGTGAAAATCTGACCATTTTATTTGAAAACACACTGCGTTTCAAGGAGTTTCATAGTTTTCCTTCACATAGGAATTTGAGTAGAGGTCAAAAAGTTGTCCACCAAAAACAGTGGATAACATAGTTTTCTGTGAATAACATTTTGCCTGCCGAATTTAGCTCGATTTCGGCACTTTGGGAACCCGAAATTTGGCGAAATTAAGCCGCTTTCGCCAGTGCGGTAACTATTATTCAGAAAAACGGGCAAAAAGACAAAATCGGTGTTGAAAACTTGTGCATAAATTCGGGCCGAGATACCCAATTTTTCGAACTTGAGATCCGCACAACTCTATAACAAAACCGAGTTCCCGTGAGGTGCCCAAAACAGCACGGAATCGCCGCGTTCTAAATGAACGCGATTATGTATTATAATTAATCAAACTCCCCGAAACTGTAGCAAACCATTTACCGCTCGATGGAAACGCTTCGGCTCAGGGCATAGCCGCCGGAACTAATGCGCAGGAAATAAATTCCGCTGGGTAGGGAACGAACGTCCAATCGTAGCGGCGCGGTCCCCGCGCCCTGGGTGGCAAGCACACAGGTTCCCAGTTGGTCGAAGAGCTGGCAAGTGAGTCCGCCGGGGGCGGCGGACACCACGCGGTCCGCCGGGGCGGCGGACACCATGCGCACTGTGATCTGCGTGTGAGCCGGGTTTGGAACGATACTGGCGATACGAAACGGCGGCTGGTGCTCCATCGCGGCAAGGATGGTCTGGTTCCCGCAGCCGGTGAAATCTATCTCCACCGAATCCGGCTGCTCAAGCGAGAGCACGGTCGGCGCGCACGGCGTGGTCTGCGGGAAGAAGCTGTGGGCGCTATCGAGGTAAATAAATGCGCGTGGAGCAGACGACCCCGTCTGCCCCTCGCTCGGGGTGAGATACGTCTGGAACTCCGCATGTAGCAGCGGATCTGGAACCGACTCCGCCGAATCGCCGTGAAGCGTGAGGGTCAGGCACGTGTACTCGGAAGCTCCTGCTTCCGAGCAGTTGGCGCTGGAGCTATCCGCTATCCGCCACCCCGTGCCCGCCACAAGCGAAGAAAGGCTCACCGCCTCCGGATCGTACCGGAGCGTGAGGGTTACCGAATCCGTGACCGCCAAGGTTCCCGCGCCGGGAACGAAGATCACGCCAACGGAATCGCCGGGGTGAAGATTGGTTTGTTGGGTGCCGTCGTCGAGGCGAGGAGAGATGCCATAATAAGCGCGAAGCAATGAAGTAACATCAAGACGCCAAATATGCATACCATCAGGTGCCAAGGTGCTCATGTAAAGATACCGCTTGTTTAACCAAAACCGACTGTCATATATGACCGAGGATGGGATGATGCCCAAGGGCAACCAAGTTCCAGCTCCGTCCAAAGATGCAAAACAACCAGTCGAGAGTTGTACAAACAAATGGCACGAATCGCCACGAATGCAACCAGAACTAACCGCTCCAATGGAATCCGGAAAGAACGGGAATGTATGGAACACAGTCCAAGTGTTCCACATGTCACTGGTCTTCTCGACCGAACCTGTGTAATCCGAGATTGCAAATCCACGGGTAGTTCCCCACATTGAAAGCGGTTGCCAAGACTCGCTGTCTACGCGGGTCGAAAGCCAGCTATTGCCACCGTCAGTTGTTCTAAGCCAAGCATCTGTGGTATGAGAACCTAGTGGCAATGAACCTACACCACTTAGGATTAAAGTGTCGTCATTGAATGCAGCAAAGCCATCTTGTGGGAAGGAACTTAAGGCTTTCCAGTTCACGCCATCATCCGAAGAACTTAGAAGACCTGAACCGTCATATTGCCAAGTTGATACAAACAACAGTTTTGTTTTTCGGTCATAGAAAAGCGAATTAAACGCGGTGGATACTGATGACGAGTATAGAGATAGCATCGGTATCCAGCTCTCACCGCCATCGGTGGTTCTAAGTATATTACCCGAAGCACCGTTATAGGTGTATGCTGCCAACCACCCCACCAAGCTGTCCTTGAAAATAACATCGCGGTAATCTGCAAAATATAAGACAGTACCAGTACTACTATCGACACTATACGACAACTTTATCTGCCATGTATTACCTCCATCAGATGTTTTTAGAAGATGACCGTGAAACGCTGCGAAACCGATGTTTGGGTAGCCGGCATCATCTAAAAATTAGATCACTCGGAAGTTCTCGGTTGGTCCAATTGGGAGAGTGAGAATAGATTTCCATTGTGCTATAGAAGGGCGCGCACAGCAGAGTACCAATAAAATAAACGAGAAGGTCAGAACCCAATGGGTTCTGACCTTCGGCTGTTTGAACTCTCTCTCTTTCAAATCTGTGTTGATTAATGCCTTCCTACTACCTGGAACATGAAGCTGTCATCCGCCAAACTCGGGCAGTTAGTTGGATCATGAATCCAGATCGTGAAACTTCCCGCAACAATTGGAGAACAAGAAATTGTATGACAGTCGCTCCCGCTTGCTTCGAGAGTGGCGGTTACCGCGCCATATGTGAGGGACTGAGACGTGTTTAATGTAACCTGATATTGTCCCATTCCAACGCGGGTGACCGAACTCACCCCGAAATCAGACGCAACACCAATACTCGGAACCGGGATTGAGCTGAATCTGCAATCGGCCCAAGCATATGTGGTATTGTCCTGATATCTCGCTCCATATAGGGCGGGACGTGAAGTCACGATTGGCGTGGCACCTCCCGAACCATTGAGATCATGGACTGTGGAGTGCCCATCGTAGGAGACTTCGAAAGCGTTAGAATGCCCACCAGGGCTTCCATTACCAATTATCAGTTCTGGATTGTCAGCACCCATGTTGTGTATTCCCCACTGGCTGGATTGACCTTGTGCAAAACCACCAGCACTATTGTTGTAGAATCCCAATACAGTTTGTGCGTACGCATCGGCGGTCAGGTGATCACCAGCTGGAATCGCTGCCGCCAAGGCGGTTCCAGTAATCACATTCGCATCTCCAGCACCGATAAAACTGTTTCCGACACCGCTGTTAAAGCTGCCCGCTTGATTCGAGTTCCCAACGCCAGCGACAATAGCATTGGCGCTGCCGACCGTGATGACGTTTAAGTCCCCCGACCCTATGAAGCAGCCATCATCCTCAATATGGTTACCCCTACCAGCTCCGATGAAGGATGTACCTTCGTCAACAGTGTCGTCTATACCGGCTACAATTGCGGAGGCTATCGCGGGATCATCACCACCGTGCTCACCATTCCCGTCTATGATGTTACTATCTCCCGCGCCAATGAAGTTGAAGGCCCCGGCTTGTGATTTAGCATCGGAGATCGTATTAACCGCACCGCCGACAATAATCGAAGATGAATAATCCGCGTCAATGTGATTAAGGGTACCTCCGGCAATCGCACACCAGGGGCTATTCGTATCAATTACATTTTGTAATCCCCCGCCAATGAAACCATAATTCGCGCCCGTCTGTATTAAATTCGAGTCACCACCAGTTATCGCATTATAGGTTGCACGATCGGTATTATGGGAACCTCCTCCAATTGTCGAAAACTGTGTCAGAAACACATCCTCATCATCGATCAGGTTGAGGTAGCCGCCACCAATGAAGCCATAAGTTCCCATAGCCTGATTTTGCTTGCCCCCGACAATTGCCGAGTATTCTTCCCTGGCCCAATTGGAGTCGCCTCCAACTTCCGTAACAAATGAATCTTCAAGACCACGCTGTCCAGCGTCACCCGAAATATTATGTGCACCCCCTCCCAAGAAAGCCCAAGGTGCCTCCACGGTGTTGCTGTCCCCACCAACTAATACCGACAGGCTATCCGTTACTAAATTCACCCGCCCGCCTCCGAGGACTGAATAATTTGGCGCAGCGAATGTCGAACCAGTAATTGTAACCCTAAGTGCATTTGATTCTCCGCCTCCAATAAAACTATAGCTCGTATTTGTATCAATTAGGTTGCTAAAGCCACCACTGATTACATTGCGTAAGCTAGAAGGCTTAATCCAATTTTTAAGCCCTCCGGCTATAATTGAGAATTCGGAGAAAGAATCGATGAGATTCTGCTGTCCACCTCCTATAACAGCATGATCGGCATTATAATGAATCAGATTAGTATCACCACCAGCAATCACGTCATATCCAGCATTAACGGAATTCTCTCGACCTCCGTCGATATTGCTGTAGTTACTCAAAATGGAATTAAAAGCACCACCGCCAATCGCCGAATGATCATCCGTGGCGCCCGGTGTAATAATGTTGTGGACACCTCCATCTATATTAGAATAAGCTCCGCTTGATATTACGTTCGAATCACCACCCATGATCGCGGCATCACTTGCATTGAGAATATTATTGTGATCGCCACCTCCAATAAATGAAAGAGAGGCAGGTACAGTATCTGAATTTGCTTGATAACCCGCAATGTGATTGCCGAAACCGCCGCCGACGAACGACTCCTGAACAAATGTATCAATGCTGTTCTCAAGTCCGCCCACGATAGCATCATATCTCATCCAATCACCTCTGTTTTGGTTATGCAACGGAAGTTCAGGGGCAATCATGTTATTTCGTCCACCACCGATAAATCCCCAAGGTGCATCTAATGTGTCGCTTTGCCCCCCAACGATTGCGGAAGCACCCACCTTTCCCTGCTCAGTATCCGATAAACTCGGAACAATATCTGTGATAATAGCATTGTCAAGCCCGCCTGCGATGACCGGCCAGTTGGCTCCCACGTTGAGAGAGTTCCCGGCAATCTTATTTGTAATTGTATTCCTTTGCCCACCGCCGATAAAGGCATAAGATTGAGAGCTATCAATCAGATTAAAGTAGCCACCACCAATAAAAGAAGTATCACTTCTAATAACGTTAGTATCTCCTCCCACCACGGCATCGGAACGCATCCACGCCTTATTGGCGAAACCACCACCAACGAAATCATGGCCTGCTTCATCTGGAGGTGCTACCGCAATGGAATGATTCCACGCCTCATTATGCTCTCCACCGACCACCGCATTGGCACTGCTTGCATCAGTTGTAGCACTGAATGTTCCATTGTCAGTATTCGTGACCGTGGCACTTGATTGCGACCCGATGAAACTGGCAGGTGGGTTCCCGAGCCAGATCGTTGAGTTTGTCGAATCAAACTGAACCGGTAAGTCACCTCGAGATTGGATATTTATTTGACTACCAACTCCAGTAATCCGGGTTCCATTTACGCTAATGGCTCCAACATAGTTCGTGGCCATTTTAGATGCGGTTATAGAGCTATCGGCAATCTTCCCCGAAGTTACGGAATTGTCAGCCAGCTTTTGCGTCGTTACCGCGCCGTCGGCCAGCTTTGGTGTTGTGATGGCATTGTCCACCACATTCAGCGCGTATGCTGAAGCGGTGACTTCAGAGAGCGGCCTCATTTCGGGGCCGTTATCAACCGCAACGCCGAGCCATAATGCCCGGTCCATTACGGATGGCTCGGGCAACGGATTATCTGCCGTGCCGAGCGTGCAATTGAACACGCCGTTCGAATCGACCGGAACGTTCATTGTGGATTGCCAGAGCTTAACCGTACCATTGGCATCGCCATAAAGGGTTACGGTTAGCAAACGGGGTCCCGTGGCAAAGGTTCCGGGACTCCCGGTCATCGTTAGAACGCCCTGATAGGAGAGCGTTCGTGGCGCCGATTGTGCGTGCACCGCAGTGGGTACACACCACGCGAATAAGTACAGAAGCATGATGGCTCCTGCGAGGTTGAATCGTTGCTTGCTCATACGAGTCTTGGTTTAAGTTAAGAAACTAAACCGGACTCGTGCCGCATTGTAGGTTTCGCCGTGACCTGAAGGTCACGGCTACACTCGATACGCCACGAATCCAGTTAAGCTACGTGTCGTGTTAGAGTATTTGGGACGAGTAGTTAGCGCTGCTCGTCCTTTTTTTATGACTGTTTTGGAATGGAGACCGGGCGTCACCGAGCTTGGCGGGATCTGACGTTTCAAAGCAGAGAGGTCGTTCGTTAGTCGAAGCGCACTTCGGCTACTTCGCGATCATGCAATGAAATATCGGAGTGCGGCGAAGAGTGCCCACAATTCGCGATAAGTTCCAACATTTTTGAAGAATTAATGCGAGAGGCTGTCTCAAAATGGGAGAGTTGTATCATTTTGGGACAGTATTTTCGAAATGCGTAAAGGAATTTTACGGAATTACAAAATACGAAAGGCCCTGCGAGAAAGACACGAACGACCTTCGGAGCGCCGGTGAGAAAAAACATCGCTTCTTGAGCAATGCCAGTGAATCCCACCGGGAGCATGACGGAAGGTTCCGCCAGACTCGGTACAAGGGAATCAAGAACCGTGTACATCCCAAGTATCAGCGGGCACTCGCCTTGCGGACCGCTGGCTTCCTCTGTCCCTCAGCGGCGCGGGTCTGCCAGTTGTGTGGCAGACCCGCGCGGCATCTCGGCGTTCTCCGCTACCGTAAAATCGTCGTGTACTTCGATGCGTCGTGTCGGATACCGAATGATCCGGTGCTTGTGCATCGCCGCCCAAACTAAGAAACGGCGGTACACAAAGAGCTTACGATAGCGGAGTGAGGCCTGTCGTTGGAATCAAGCGCGAAGCGCCCTTTGGCTCACTGTTGGTTCTTTTTTCGTTGTGCTCCGAAGGCCTGTGGCCGGGTGCCTTGGCTTATGGGGCCGCGTACCCGCCGTTGGACGATTGCTCGATCGGCGATTGCTCCTGGAGCATTCACCGCGATTTCTCATTCCATGTGTCTTCCTCGCAGGGCCTTCCGGCGCACCGACGTGCGCCACAGATATCTACAATTTTTGTAGGATGAGAGTTCTCGTAGGGGCGCATGGCGATGCGCCCAAAACCCATATCGTAGGGGCGCATGGCGATGCGCCCAAAACCGTACCGTAGGGGCGCATGGCAATGCGCCCCTACGAGTTGTTCGGATATTCCGAATCCTCCT
>JAKAIL010000064.1 GCA_021825235.1 Bacteroidota bacterium
ATACCGGTATCTTGAGCGTAACTTCCTGTGGTTCGGCAACGGACAGCATAGACATTTTTAACTCTGGCTGCCCGGGTCTTGTGATTGATTCAGTAACAATGCCGCCGGGTAACGTAGGATTGCTTACGTCCTTGCCACTTTCCGTTCCCGATTCTTCTCCTGCGATACTGCAATTTCTCTATCAGCCCTTGCAAACCGAGCATGATACAATCATGGCCCACATCTATGCACACCAGGGATTTCGAACCTTCGATACTACCATCGTCCTGGACCTGGAATCGAGCATAGCACCTCCGGTTTTTGTCCTGGATAGCACACGACTTAGTCTTTCCACTCATTTGTGCAGGTCGCGATTCTCGGCACTGGCATTTTCAGCATTAAGCTGCGACAGTATCACTATTGATTCTATAACTTCTTCAAATCTCGCATTCGCGGTAGGGCACTTTGCCTCCAATCTTGCAACACGAGACCGTGATAGTGTTGGTATTCTCTTTCAACCGGATTCCGCCGGTGTAACGTCCGGGCTTGTCCATCTTTATGCGCATTCGCGTTTTAAAGCATTCGATACGACCATTGCGGTAGCGGGAACGAACGTTGCTATACCGAACTCTGTCGTCCTTTCCTCGGCAAATCTCAGGCTTGCAGCGGCAGCCTGTCAGCCTGTCCAGGATACGTTCCTTCTGTCGAATCAAGGCTGTGATTCCCTGGTGCTCGATTCGATGATTGCCAGTGACGATAGCGAGATGGCTATCGCATACGATACAGCACAATTGCCACTGGCCGGTGGTGACACGCTACCGATTCGGGTGACCTTCAATCCTTCCGATGGAGCGGCAAAAGTTACGACGATCCGCGTCTATCTTCACTCGGCCTCACGAGTAATTGATACCGTTCTCACGATCAATAGTTCGAATGTCATTCCGGCCAATCCGCTTTCGCTTTCTTCGGATTCACTGTACCTTTTCACGAAATACTGCCAGCCGGTTTCCGTGCCCTTCATTGTTGCGAACACAGGTTGCCATGTGATGAGATTGGATTCGATTGCGCTCGCAAATGATACGCTTGGCGAGTTCTCTGTAGTTACTTCGATGCCATCCATTACAAGCAATGGAAGCGATACGGCACGAGTAACCTTTACGCCGAGCATTGCGGGCATGCGCAATGCTGCGTTACGGCTTTACCTTAGTGAAGGCGGCAAGTCCGTTGATACGACCATGCCCCTTGCGGGAAAAAATCTCACGGCTCCCGTACCATTTATTCCAATCCTGCCTCCTTTGGGCGCAGGGAAGATTTTGGAAATTCCCATCATGCTTGAACCCACGAGCGATACGTTCTCCATTCGCAGCTTTGCATTCCATCTCGCCTTCAACACCGATTTACTTACGCCGGAAGGTTTTGATTTCGCAAATACCTGTTCGTGGGATACCATCGCAACCTCGTTTATTCCGGAGCCCGGCGGTTGTTCCGGTACGGTCCGGATCGCCGATACGATTTCGGATACTTCTCAACTTGCGAATCCTCTTGTGTATGTTATGGTAAAAGTCTCACTTGCGAAAGACACCGTCACTTCCATCGTGCTCGATTCTTTTGTAACTGATCGTGAGCCGGCAATGCAGCTTTGCAGCATTCCGGAGCAAACGTTCTATTTGGCTCCGAAATGCGGAGATCCGCTGATGTTGCAGTTGATGAATGGTGAGTCACTTTCGTTCGATTTTATCTCGGTCGCTCCGAATCCTGCTTCGGAAGGAGAGTGGACCGTAAGCTATCGAGTGCAGGGGACACCATCGGCGCTCGCATTGGGGGTGTATGATGTCAGGGGGAATGAAATGTCTCACACCGCGCTCGATGGGTCATTAGGCGACCATTCCGCCACGATTTCGGTACCGGGGCACGCAGGCATTTATATCCTGGTGCTGAGCAATGGCCGTGAGCGAAAAGCACGAACTGTAACGGTCCTCGAGTAATCGCCGTAGTTATGGCATGATACCCAGTAGTACCCGCTCCATGAGCAGTTCATCGTTGGTGTGACGGCCGCGCGTTTGGAATTCCGCTTCTATGAGCGTGCGGAGTGCGCCATCCAATTTCTCCCGCGTATAGCGCCGTGCCTGCTGGATGATCTCTTTCGCAAAGTACGCCGCGCCGCCACGCAGTTCGAGTGCTTCGGCAATGGTGCGCTCGTTTTCGCCTTTTACAGAAAGTTCGCGTACAATGGTAAGCTGCTCGATAAAACGCCCGAGCATCACGAAGAGGAATTGGCGCTGGTCTCGTCCCTGGTCCAAAATCCGCAAAGCGATTTCGGTCGCGAGCGGCTTGTTGCCCGCGCCGATGGCTTTCGTCAACTCGAAGACATTGTTTTCGCGCGAAGCACCGACAACTTGTTCGACATCGCCCACTACGATCTCCTTTCGATCTCCGGTATAAATCAGGAGCTTCTCGAGTTCATTGGCATGCGTGCGAAGCGATGTTCCAAGATAAGCGACCATTAGCCGTGCGGCATCGGATGCTATCGTACGCCCCAATCCCTTTGCGCGCGCGCGCAACCATTCGGTTACCTCACCGTCTTTCAGAATGGGGAATTCAAGTATCTGAGCCCGTTCATTCAGTTCTCGAAAGGGCGATTGATTTTTTGCTCCCAGTTTTTCGAGATCGAACATAAGAATGCAGTCGGGATTGGGTTGCGCGAGATAAGCGGGCAGCGGGTCCTCGTTCTGTTTCTTCTTGCTTTTTGCTGATGTTCCAGCGGGTTTCGCACGCAGAATTCGCTCGGCATCCCGTACGATAACCAGCCGGCGCTCCGCCATCATGGGGTAGGAGCGAGCAATCGTCAGCACCTGATCGAGCGACGTTTCCGCGCCATAAAGAATATCGCAGTTGAAGGAGCGTGTCGCTTCGTCCGGAACGAAAATTTCCGGCGCGGCAGCCAGTAGTTCGCTCCGAAGGAATTCCTCTTCTCCGTGCAAGACCCAAACCGACCGGCTCGGACCGGACTTCCATTGTTTGAGAATATCGGCGTTTGATATCATGTGAAAACGGGGGCGGTTGAATGAATTGTTTTTTATGCGAAGCCTGAAATATACGCATTTCGAAGAGCGTTCTCGAAAAAAGAGACAATTTTGAGTACCGGAAAATAGTTTTTGTGCATGGGGTCAAAAGTTTTATTAGTTTCGCGTACCGGGAATTGCGACAAAGGTCGAATTCTCTGCACCTGTTACGGAATTTTATAGGAATTTCGCGGCTTTGGAGCCTGTATTCCGAACCGGGCACGCGAAGTGCTTATTGCAAAGGATGCCCGCGAGATTCCGGACACAAGAGCGGTAGTATTGGAAAAAAATATGCATTTTACGACCGACCAGCGAAATAATAAAACCATCTTCCAACTGAAGGAGGAGCGGTTGGACTCGCGCAATGCCGGGCAGCTTAAAGCCGAGTTTCTTATTCTGGCACAGCCGGAAATCGATGCCCTCGTCGTGGACTTGAGCGAAGTTCAACATGTCGATAGCGCCGGGCTTTCCGCGTTATTGCTCGGGCAGCGTCAGATGCGACTCATTGGCGGCGAAATGCGCTTGACCGGATTGAATGACGCAGTTCGGCAGTTACTCAGTCTCACGCAACTCGACCGTATGTTTCCCATCTATAACACCGTTTCGGAAGCGGTAAAAGCAAAGGGCGGTTTTTTCCCCGATCCCGAGGAACGAATGCTAAGCCACGACGACGAGGAAGCGGAACAGACGGACCAGATGTTTGGTGACGATCCGGATTTGGGTGAAACCCCACAGCGGGGAGAACCCAATGCACGGATGAATTCCTTCAATCGAATTGATTACTCCGAACCACTTGGACCAGAAGCGCCCAGTGCTAAGGCCATTCGGGCCGGTGCAATTGCGGCCGGAGGGTCCTTTGGGGCGGCAGCTTTAACTAATATTATGATGACTTCTGAAAACTTTGATTTAGAAAATTGGAATCTCCTCAGCCAGGGCGATGAGGAGGAGCTCGACGACGAAGAGGACGATCACGACCTGGACGATATCGATGACCTCGAACAGGATTTCGGTGACGAGGAGGATGATGAGGATGAAGATGATCTCGACGAGGAGGACGATTTGGAAGACGGCGACGAAGAGGAAGAAGAGGCAGACGAGGTAGATGACCTCGATGAAGATTTCGAGGACGATGACTGGGACGAGGAGGAATTAGAAGAAGACGAGGAAGAAGATTATTGATGCAATGGAAGGTTACGACTGGGATTTCAGAAAACCGATACGTTTTCTCTTTTGAAATTCCCAGTCTTATCTTCAAATTATTGCGCACCTTTTTCCGTCTTGTTTGAGTTGGAACGTCCATGAAGGACCATCGCCTGTCCCGCCGTTGGGGCAAGGTATTTCTCCGGTCGTTGCGAAGACGAATTGCTCAGCCCGGCTGGCGGCGCTCCAAGTCGCTCCGCTGGGCCATTGGTATTGCCCTCACGCTTGCCGTTGCGGCGCTGTTTCCCAGTGCTCATACCATGGCGCTGTCCGGGTTCTCTGTTGGCTCGCTCTGGACGAACCCGGATGTGACTGCGCCATTTACCTTTCCCGTTTATAAAGATGCCGTTCGATATAACGGGGAAGTCCGGAAAGCTCTCGCCGATGGCCTATATCCTGTTTTTGTTCCCGATACGACAGCCGTGGAGCGTTCCATGCACGAATTTCAACATTCCTGGGACCATCTGCTGGCGTTCCTGGCCCTTGCGCGCGCCGATTCGCTGTCCGATGCGGCACTCTTGGATTCTGCGAAAGCGATCGGGATTTCACCGGAGGATTGGACGGAACTCTCTCGCGTGGCGTTCGCGAAAAGCTCGAGACAATTCGAGCGAAATATCCATGATCTCACGGAACTCGAAACGACGTTGCTCCGCAGAGTCAGTGCGTTGGAATCAACCCGGCTTATCGCTACTACGAGCGATGCGGAAGTAGTTCTCGCCGATGCTCCGAACGGGGATAAGTATTTTGCGTTGCGCTCTCATCCAACGGAAGAAGATATTCTTTCGCGCGATTCGCTTATTCCTCTTCCGGAGGCGGCGAATGGTATTTACACAGCGATTGAACGCCAGCTAAAACACGGTACAACGATCGCGCGCGCGCTTTCCAAGCTTTCGGCGAACGCATTGGAAGCAACCGTATCGTATAGTCCGGCACTTACGCAAGCAAGCCGTGAGGCCATTGCCAATCGGGTTCCACGTACGGATGGAATCGTGATGGAAGGCGAGACGATTATTTCGCGCGGAGAAATTATTACGCCAAAGATCAAGTCTGAACTCGAAAGCCTCTCCAAAGCGCGGCTCGAACGGGGTGGCATGGTGGCAGCATTTGGACGGTTCGCCGGTACGATCGGGCATGCCGGACTTATTGTTCTCCTGTTGGTACTCTATCTCAAATTTATCCGGCGCCGAATTTATAACGATAATTCGCAAATTCTGCTGCTGGCGTTCGTTTTATATTTTCCAGCGGTCCTTGCGTATTTGTCGGTCCGGATTCCAGTGGACTTTCCATTGCAATATCTGATCGTAATCCCGGTTACCTCGATGCTCCTCACCGTTCTCTTCGATAGCCGGACGGGCTTCTATGGCACCGTCGTGGCTGCACTCATCGTGGCCGGTATTCGTGGGAATGATTATTCGGTTGCGCTTGCCAGCCTTTGCGCCGGGGCGTTCGCAGCGTACACCGTACGGGACCTTCGCAATCGCGCCCAACTCTTTACCAGTATCGGATATATTTTCTTTGGATATTTCATCGCGATTATAGCCTTATCGCTGGAACAGGGTACTCCCGTCCGGGATGTAGAACTCGAGTTGGTTTCGGCCCTTGGAAATTCTCTCATTTCGCCGGTCATTACGCTTGGTATCCTGTATCTGGTCGAAATCATTTTCGACACCGTGAGCGATCTTCGTCTTTCGGAATTCGACAACATTAATCATCCCTTGCTTCGGGAACTTGCGCTCCGCGCGCCGGGAACCTACCAGCACACGATGATGGTGGCCCAACTGGCTGAGAACGCTGCTATTGCGATTGGGGCAAATGCCTCGCTGGCAAAAGTGGGCGCATATTTCCACGATGTCGGGAAACTTGCCGCACCGCAGAATTTTGTCGAAAATCAGTCGGCGGATGCAGGGAATGTCCATACGAACTTGAGTCCATCGGAAAGCGCGGAACGAGTCAAGAGCCATGTTGCGCAAGGTATCGAGATGGCGCGTGCTCATGATCTGCCGGAACGAATTATTGATTTTATTCCTATGCACCATGGCACGTTGCCGATTTCGTTCTTTTATCAGCGTGCCGTGCTCGAAGCAGCCGGTGGCGGCGAAGTGAACGAAGCAGATTTTCGCTATGCCGGACCGATTCCGAATTCCAGGGAAACGGCTATCGTCATGCTGGCGGATGCTGCGGAAGCCATCGCTCGCTCGCTCGCTCAAGTGAATGAGGATATTTCCGTCGAAGCTATCGAGGACGCGATTAACCAGCTTATCCGTACCCGGTTCGAACAGGGTCAGTTCGATCGGTCCGATATCACCGTACGCGATTTTACCATCGTTCGCGCAGTTTTCGCCCGCCATCTTTCCGGCCTGTATCACCCTCGCATTGTCTATCCTGCTGTTATCGATCCGGCAATGAGCGAGCCAACCCTTGCGGCGGCATAACCTACGTGGCAACTACCACCCGTCCAAAACGTTCTCGCCGAACCCTCGCAAGCCTTGCGGACGATGCACAACTCCTCCGCGATCCACGCGCCGCGCGCCCGCTCGATCTCTATGTGAATTATCTACGTCTCGAACGCGGCCTTGCACGGAACTCGCTCGAAGCCTACCGGCGCGATATTGAAAAATTCGAGAACTATCTTTTGGGGAGCAACAGCACACGTCCACATCCACGCACGGTCCACGCGACCCCGCGTGAGGTGCAACAATTTATTCGGGAACTGGGTGAGACGGGGCTCGAGCGTTCCAGCGTGGTGCGAATTGTTAGCGGGTTGCGAGGGTTCTATAAATACCTGCTTACCGAACGCATCATCCTGAGCGATCCCACGGAGAACCTCGATCTTAAATCCGCCCGCCGCAAGTTGCCGGACGTGCTTTCCATTGAAGAGATCGGATCCATTCTCTCCCAGCCAGACGCGACGACCTTGAAAGGGATCCGCGATCGTGCGCTCCTCGAATTTTTGTATGCTTCGGGGGCCCGCGTTTCCGAAGCGACGGGTTTAACGTTGTCGCAATTGTTCCTGAAGGACGGTCTGGTGAAATTGTTTGGCAAAGGAAGCAAGGAGCGGGTGGTCCCCATGGGCTCGATTGCCCGCGCGGCACTGGACACCTACCTTTCGAAAGTTCGACCGCTTTTTTTGCGCTCCGGGCGAAGAACGGATGCCGTATTTCTGAATCAAGAACGGGGAACCGCGCTCTCGCGCATGTCGGTCTGGAACTTAGTTCGCGAGTATGCTCACGCCGCAAAGGTGGAGAAGCACCTTTCCCCACACACCTTTCGGCATTCCTTCGCTACGCACCTTATTGAAGGCGGAGCCGACCTGCGAATGGTGCAGGAAATGCTCGGTCATGCCGATATTTCGACCACCGAAATTTACACGCATGTGGACCGTGCGTACTTGCAGGAAGTTCATCGCACGTTTCATCCTCGAGGTTGATGCAAAGCAAACGTTGGCTCCTCTGGATTGTTTTGGCTGGACTTGTGGCGCGAGTAGCAGCTTGGATGTATTTCCATGCTCACACGCTGGAACTCGTTACTATGCGCCTGCCAGACGATGCACTGTATTACTTCGCCATCGCGCACAACGTAGCGACTGGAAATGGCATCTCCTTCGATGGGATTCATTCCACGAACGGCATGCATCCGCTGTGGGTCGTTTTGCTCACTCCGATTTTTTGGCTGGACCTATCGAAATGGGGATATATCCATGCAGCACTGCTCCTGGAAAGCTTGCTGGATGTGATAACCATTTGGCTGATTGGCAGCAGTGTTTACCATGCGCTCCACGAGCAAACGGAGTCGAATCGTCGAACGGCGGCCGGGGTTGCCGCGCTGATCTATGCCTTAAGTGCAATCGTTTTGCTCCAGGGGATCAATGGAATGGAAACGACCCTTACGGCACTCTTTTTTGTACTGTGGTTCCAAAGTTTCCTGCGGACATGGAGCCGGAATGGCTGGGCCGATTGGATAGGGCTCGGTATCGTTACAGGTGGCCTCCTGCTGGCGAGAACGGATAGCTTTATCGTCCTCATTCCGATCAGTTTGTATTTAGTTCTCACCCGCTGGCAAGCCGCATGGCTGCGGATGCTGCTGGCTCTGGTCGTGGCGGGCGTCGTAATTGCGCCCTGGCTCTGGTGGAATGTATCGACATTTGGCACTATTATGCAATCGAGCGGCGAGGCGGTCCCCCTGCTCGCCTTCAGAAAGTTACATGCGCTGTATGGCCCCAGTATCACTGGGCACCTTCTTTGGGAAGCCCTTCGTAATTTCTTAAAACCATTTTGGTATGCTGCCTTTGGGTTGCCCCTGGTGACGATCGCCTATGCGATTGTTGACCGGCAAGCAAAGTTATCGTCTCACGAACCTGCGAGTTATCTTCTCGTCCTGGGGGGAATGCTGCTATTGGTTGTTCACTCACTGTTCCGGGGCTTCATCCGTGAGTGGTATGTAGTAGAGCTTATCCCGCTCTATTTGATTGCGCTCGGCGTTAGCAGTGGAGCGAATGCCGGTTCCTCAGAAGCGCGTTCTGCGGGCCGGTGGACCTTGGCCGGCGTAATAATCGTTTTGCAAGCCGTGCTGTATCTCAAGCCCACGTATCCTTCGCAGGCTGCGATGCTGAAGTCAGGAATTCCGCTTACCCGGAAGCTCACCGAACGATCTAACGTCGCTACGTTCAACTCCGGATATTATGGTTATTTTGAGGAACATCCCGGACGCATTGTGAATATGGATGGCGTTGTAAACTCTGGCGCGCTTCGTGCGCTTCAAACCGGAACACTCTCGGCATACCTCGATCGCGATTCTGTTCAATACATTCTCGATTTCAGGGGCGATTTTGGCGGCTATGTGAATCTCTTCGATCGGCACCTGCTAAACGATTTCGTGCTCGATAGCACCATTCTAAACCAGTACGATTCCAGCGATCCCCTCGTGCTTTACCGGCGAAGCGATGTCATCGGTCAAAAAGAAATGACCAACTGAGTGTGAAACTTGACGTGCCATATTTCTGTAATAGTGAGGACTTTTTCATAAGAACGTAGGCATAGGAATGAAGGATGAAGGCAGCAGCTTCGAGCATGGGTTTGCCGCGCTTTGCGGAGTGCGATGGATCGCTGTTGCTCTAATGGGTGCTCTGTTCTCGATTTTCTTGGGCATCGGCCAAGCCAGTGCGCAAACGCTGCCGGTCTCTTCTCGCGCTTCGCTTTCGGACATTCTGAACAAACCGCTGAGTCCGCGAGCGGCCGCGATGGGAGATGCATACGTCGCTGTTCCGGACGATCCCAACACGATTTTTACGAATCCTGCGGCGATTTCCAGCCTGGAGATCCAGGATTCCTCGCGGCTCAACGCGGTGTCTCTGAGCTATTCGCATTACGTGCTCGATTTGAATGAAGGCGCGGTCGTGTATGAGCATCCGGTTCCCGAAGGATTCCTTTTCGCAGGGGATTTCGCTGCTGGCGTGCAGTATTTTTCCGGCGGGTCTTCCGTTGAAGCCAATGCTGTCGGCGATCCGATTGGAACATTTAATACCGGGGACGTTGCGCTGGACCTCGCTTATTCCAGTACCGCATCGAATGGTTTACATTATGGTGCCGGAGTAAAATTTGTGAGTTCGAGCCTCGTTTCTGGTTCCTCCGTGCAGAATTACGGCGCGAGCTGGATGGCTGCGGACCTCGGCCTATACTACGCACTCGAACGGGCGAATATGACGTTCGGCTTCTCGGTCCTGAATCTGGGAACCGAGTTGGGTACGTATGCTGGGGTGGGAGACCCAGTCCTGCCGAATGTGCAGGTAGGGGCAACCATCCGGCCGCCGCACTTGCCACTCTTGCTTTCCCTTGCGTTTCAGAACCTCACGCGCGATCGCGAAGGAAGAAATATCTTCTACGCACTGGATGATTTTTGCGTCGGTGGGGAATTTACGCTGGGGAAGGTTGTCCGCTTACGTTTTGGATACCAGAATGAGCTTCGGCATGAGCTAAACGTCCCAACGGGCAATGGCTTTGGCGGCTTTTCCGGTGGCATCGGGCTTCATATCAAACGATATGACATCGACTTCGCTTTGGATGATCAGGGACCGGATTTCGGGTCGTTTGTGAGATTCGGGCTGCGGACAGCGTTCTAAGTTTCAGGCTAAAAATATTAAAGTTAGACCGCCGTACGGCAGTCTAACTGTTGTAGCGGGGGTGGGACTTGAACCCACGACCTTCGGGTTATGAGCCCGACGAGCTACCACTGCTCCACCCCGCGATGTGCCGCCTGTAACTGGCATGTCACTCGCATCGTTCCATATCCTTTTGTGAGCCTTTCTTCATAGCTGCGATGCAACCTCCGATTCTCTTCTTCGATGGCTGCTGCCCGCTCTGCAATTTCGTGGTGCGCGTGATATATCGGCTCGACCGCAGGGGAACGCTTCGCTTTGCTCCCATCGCAAGCGAGATTGGCCGGCTCGCCATCGAACGCCATCCATTCCTGGAAAAGCTGGATTCCGCATTTCTCATCGAGCGCAATTGGCTCGGGGAAGAGCGCGTTTCCGTGGAAGCAGAAATTCCCGGACGGGTTGCTCCCTACCTTGGCTGGCCGCAAAAGCTATTGCTATTGCCGTTTCGATTACTTCCCAAAAGCATAGGAACTACCCTCTATCACATTATCGCCAAATATCGAACCGCCGTCTTTGGCCGATATAAGGAATGTTTTCGCATTCCCGCAGCTATGCGGGACCGTATCCTGACCCACGAATAAGGTGGTATGCAGGCTTGCTTTAGTTCGAAGCTTCCGCCTTCGTAATCGCTGCGCGTAACTTGTCTTCCGTGACGAATCCTTCAAACGTTGCGGTAATCCGGTGTTCCTGGTCAATCACGAAGGTGGTGGGAACGACATCGATACCGCCATACGTGAATCCAAAATCGGGACTGCCAACCAGGACCTCGTATGGGATGTTACGAGCGCGTGCGAAAGAATCCAGCTTTTGTACCGCTTTTCCACCGCGCACGCCTTCTCGCATTGCAACCGCGATAACGAACGCATTGGTATCCTGCGTATAAATGCTATCGAGAAAAAGAAGTTGGTTATCCGATGGGGGGGACCAGGTTCCAAAGAAACTGATCACGATCACCTTATTATAATAATCGGCCATTTCCCGGACAGTACCGCTGGAATCCCACCAGGCAAAATTAGTCGCGCGATTGGCGGGAGAAATGCGGTCCCAATATTTAACCTGCGAAACATTGTGAAGATAATTGGGGCCGACCGTATCGGGCTTTACGTTGGGCGGAACGTACAGCGTTCGCAGGGCGCCCGTCGAGCTGCAACTTTGTAATAAAAAAACTACGGAACCCAAAAGAAGAAGGAGAGCGAGACCATTCACGAAAGGCGACCGGTTATGTGTCCAGCGTATCACCCGGAGTATGCGGTTAATCCTCTTCGATGGCAGAGAGAATGGACTGGTACGTATCGTTCGGCGTTTGGACGATAGGTACGCGCGTACGCACGATACGGCTTGTCAGCCGGTCCATTTCGTATTCGTAGCGGCAGTGCGGGCAGGTGAGAAGATGTGCTTCCACGGCAGCTAATTCCCGAGGTCCGAGTGACTCGTGATCGATAAGTGCCGCCGCTAAATCCTGGACTTCTGTGCAGTTCACGATGGTATAAGTTTAATGCGTTCCATGCAAGGACAGAGTAACTAACGGGACTCGCGCGAAAAAAATTGCGCTCAAATTTTGCCTTCGAGCATCCGGGCCAGTGCCGCGCGAGCGCGGTGAAGATGAACTTTCACGGTTCCCATGGGCAGCTTGAGGACCCGGGCGATTTCCTCGTATTCCATGTCATCATTGTGCCGGAGCCGAATAATGCGCCGATAATTTTCCGGAAGCTGGTCAATCGCCTGCTCGATGAGATCGGTCCGTTCGCTGGCCAGGAGCACGTCGTCCGGAACCCACGATGTATCGCTGATCTCGTATTCTTTTCCTTCTTCCTCGTGCCGTCCAATGGTTGAGGCGGGTGGCGCGCTAATGGAAAACGCATTTAGCTTTCGACGGCGGAGATAATCGATCGCATGGTTCGTAGCAATGCGATAGAGCCATGTTGAAAAAGCGTATTCTTCCGAATACGAATTCAGGTGCA
Organism: Bacteroidota bacterium; assembly: GCA_021825235.1. Classification (GTDB taxonomy): domain Bacteria; phylum Bacteroidota; class Ignavibacteria; order Palsa-1295; family Palsa-1295; genus PALSA-1295. The sequence continues at coordinate 12,354 of JAKAIL010000064.1, forward strand.
ACATGGCTTTGGTGAGTGCCTCCTGTACCAGGTCTTCGATTTCATCCGTCGAAGCGCTGCGCACCATGGGGCGAATGAGCCGTTCGACGCCATGCTTGTGCCGCTTTACAAGTTCGTTATAGGCAAGCTGGTCCCCAGTGCGCGCGCGTTGCACGAGGAGTTTATCCTCCTGCTGCTTTTGTGAAGCCGAAGGCTTTGCTTCCCGCGGTTCCATGGGAATTGCCTCCGGTTCGGGAATGGGTGAAGCAATTTTCTCGACGCGCTCCGGCGACGAGGCCGGTGGCTTCGCTACAGAATCGCTTTTATGTGTCCGGGGACTCAAGTGCGTTTCAACTCTTATAAGGCCGGAGAGATTCGCTAAATAACATCGATATTTTCGAGCCCGCCATAGATTTCATACCACGGTCGGGCCGCTGAATGAATAATAGCGTTCAACTGCTCGATGTTTTGCACGCCACGGTCCGCGAGCCACGCTTCGAGTGCCTTGGTCCCGCCTTTACCGAAAACAGAAACCCCGTCCTGCCAGGTCGCTCGCCCGCAGAGCACACCGGAAAAGCCGGAATGTGCTTCACCGGCCAACCCCAGCGTCTCGCGGAAGACATTGTCGGTAACACCGGCGCTCAGGTAAATAAAAGGTTTTGTAGCCGCTTCACCAGTTTTTTGAAATAAGGCCTTGGCCTCCTCACGCGTATAAGCGGCTTCCCCACCGGCAAAGGCCGTAGTGCCGGACACGAATTTCATGGTAACCGGAACTTCTACCTTCAGAATATCGACGCCATATCGTTCCTGAGAAAACACCTTCATATAGGCTTCGACATATTGGGGTTTCATACGAGCGAATTCCAGCCCTTTTTCGTCGTAGGCATCGTTATAGGCGAGCACTTCGAGGAAGAATGGTTTATCTACGGCGCGGCATTCCGCGCCCACGCGTTCGATAAAGGCATGTTTAATTTGATTGGTCCGCTCTTCATCGAAGGGGTTGTAATAGAGCAAAATCTTCACAGCGTCCGCGCCGGCTTCGGCAAGGCGGTAGGCGCTCCACTCATCGAGCAAATCCGGCAGCCGCCCTTGGATGGTTGCATCGTACCCCGTCTTTTCGTAGGCCAGCAATACTCCCGTTCCCGGTGCTCGAACGGGGAGTGCTGGCAGGCCATATTCCGGGTCCATCAGCAGTGCCGTTGCGTGCGGCGTGAGAATTTTGGAAACGGAAATCTTAAACTGGGTTAGTTCCTCGTTCGTCGCTTCGCGTCCCATCGCGTTTCCGATGCTCTTCTTGAGAGAACCGCGCTGGTCCATGGCGGCGGCGGCTATCACTCCATCCGGGCCAGCGCATGCTTGAATACCTTGAAATTTCCCTTTCGTAATCTTAAATTTTGGCATTACCGTAAGTTGGTGAGAATTCAATATTTCAATTTTGATTCGTGCTTCGTGTTGCAGGATTTTTCCGAGAGTCAGAGATTATACTTTTACAAACTTCGTAGCTTCACACGCACGACGCATTTGCTTTAATGTTTCACCGGGATTCGGGGTATCGAATACCCCCGAACCGGAAACGATAACACCCACGCCGGCTTCATAGACCTGTGCTACATTTTCCAATTTAATGCCGCCATCGGCTTCGATGAGGCATTCATAGCCTTCCCGTTCAATCCAACTGCGGAGTGTACGCGCTCGCCGAAAGAGCGAGGGCAAAAACGCCTGACCGGCAAAACCGGGGTTCACGCTCATGAGCAGCACCATATCCACATCCGGCAAAATTTCTTCGAGTAACCCCAACGGAGTCGCCGGATTGATAGCCACACCCGCCTTAACGCCAAGGGATTTGAGGTGGGCGATCGTCCGGTTCAAATGGATGCATGCCTCCTGGTGTACGGTGATAACATCCGCACCGGCCTTTACAAATTGTGGAATGAAGGCATCGGGATCTTCGATCATGAGGTGTACGTCTAGGGTAAGCTCCGTTACAGGCCGTAGCGATTCGACAAGGAGTGGCCCCACGGTGATATTCGGCACAAAATGCCCGTCCATTACATCGATGTGCAGCCATTCCGCTCCACCCTGCTCGGCTTCGCGCACGCTCGATGTTAGGTCCGCAAAATCGCTGGAAAGCAGCGAAGGAGAGAGCATCACGTCTTTTCGTTCGGAATTCAAATGCGTCATGTCGTTGCTATAACAAAACGGCAGCCCATGATGGCTGCCGTGTATAACACTGCTATCGGCCGAAAAACTCTAACGATTATTTGGGAGTAAACTGAAAAGCCCCTCCTTCTTTAGAAGGTGGAGTAATTTCAGTGGCTATTTGGAGTGCTTTGCATCGGTGCGCTTGCCATCGCCTTATCGAATTTCGTTTTTTGGACCTCGAGTTCGCTCACGAGCTTTTTGTCTTTTACGGGGTCGAGCAGTGCAATCGCACTCGTTTCCACTTGCGAAGCATCTGCGGATTTACCTTGTTTGTAGAGTACTTCTGCGCGAGTGTCCAGCGCACTGGCTTTTTCCACGGGCGATGGTGCGAGCTGTATCGCACGTTTTGCGTATTCCTCGGCACGATCGAGTGCAGTACCGTACTCGGCCGCCGTCCAGGCAAAGAAATTAAACATGGAGCCATCATTCGGGTGCTTCATGGCCCACTCATCGATGCGGCGCGTGGCAAGTTCGGGATTTTTAGCGTTGAAATCTTTCTTAATCAGGAGCATATTAGCCTGGTCGGCATCCATCTCGTTCGGGAAGAGACGAAGCGCCGAATCTAAGATTCGTTCCTGGTCCGGACCGCTGGAAAGGAACCCAACTCCATACAGCGCCTCGGCATTGTTGCCATATTTATTCTGTGGGTCGAGCACGAGCACTTTTTGGAATGCCGCCAGTGATTTATCATTCTGCTGGTGCTGCGCATAATAGAGTGCGGCAACCAGCCATTTTCGGGAATCCGTTGGGGGATGTGAACTTTCCACTTCACCAAGGATTGCCTTCGACCCACCAGCCGCGGCCGTACGAAGCGATTGCACAAACCGGGAAGGGTCTTCGTAGCCAACCACGCGGTCGATTTCTTTTCCGCCCTCGTCAAAAAAGACAATTGTGGGATAACCGGTTATCTGATATTGCTTTGCGAGCCCGATGCCCTCGCCCTTTTCCGCGTCAATCTTTACGCAGACAAATTTTGCGTCCGTCAGTTGAGTCACGGCAGGATCGGTGTACGTATTGCGGTCGAGCACTTTGCACCACCCGCACCACGTCGTGTAAAAATCGATCATCACCACCTTGTGCTCCGTAGCCGCGGCCTGCTTGGCTTCTTCGAAGGAAATATTTCGGAAATGGACTTCCGCATTTGCCACGCTCGTGAATGCAACGAACGCCATTGCTACTGCTGCCAGACTAATTTTCATTCGTATCATAAAGAATGCTCCCATTCAAACTTATTTTTCATAATGGAACTTAACCGTTTCCGTGCGTGGACCGTCGGTGAGCCGTGCAATGTACTCGCCGGAAGCCATCGAGCCCGCCGGCAAAACGGATAGTGCGCTTCCCTCGCTCAGAGGTAAGCTTACTACGGGTCGTCCGAGGATATCCATGATTTCAAGTCCCGCGCCAGTGCTAACGATAGGTGCGTATGTAAGTTTCCAGGCACCGGGTTCTGTGAAAATCCGAAGGGGTTCCGGTATCGAGGGGATGGATGTGACGGTTTCGTTTGGCGAATGGATAATCGTATATTGCGAGATAGGAATGGCTTCCTGGTCGAAGACCAGCGTGTCAATGGCGGTCGGAAGCTGTGCCGTAAACGATTGTGTTCGCGCGTTATTGATAAAGACGAGATCCGTTGTATCGATGCCGTGAATGGCGAAGAACCGGAGTGGCATTGTGTAATGGTCCGTCGAATCCTGCGATTGGGTTACGTCGAGCGAAAGCCTGTTATTGCTGCCCACGGACCAGGTAAAATTATAAATGGGATAATCCGGCTGGAAGATCCACTCGTTGATGAAATCACGAAGGCTTATCGGGGCCACCGCGCTATCGCGTTGCTGAATGAAATCCCGGAATTGGAACGTGTTGGCGGTCATATAGGCAAAGGCGTTCGAATAATCGCGGAGCGTGTGGAAAAAGAGCGTGTCGTTATTCAGTGCGCGGCGAAGCATGTGCAGCACACAGCCCGGTTTCCAGTAAACCTCCGGTACATAGCTGCCGAACATTTGATCGACTGGTGGATTGTACGTTGGAACATTTGTGACATATCCGTTCGGCGGGTTGAGATACGCATACGCATATTGGCGAATGATACTATCATATCCTTCGAGCCCGCGCGCATATTCCTCCCAAATCGCTTCTCCGAATGTCGCGAAGCCTTCATTGAGCCAAATATCGGCCCAGGTTTCACACGTCGTCTTATCGCCAAACCATTGATGGAACAGCTCGTGTGCGATCACATCCTCGTCCGTACCACGCAGAATTACGCGGTCGAGTGAGGTCATGGTTTGATGTTCCATACCACCAAATCCAAAAGGTTGTAGCGGAATTTGGCCATATTGCTTGAACGGATATTCGCCGAACAATCGGGAATCGTTCGCGATCATTTTGGGTGTGTTACGGAATGCGTAATGGGCGTTGTGCTGAAGCCCGGTCGTGTCCGTCGCAAAATAATCC
>JAKAIL010000301.1 GCA_021825235.1 Bacteroidota bacterium
GCAGTTGTTCCATTTCCTCACAAATTGCAATTGCTTCTTCATAGTCCATCGTAACTTGCTGCACTTTCCGGCGAAGGTCCAGCAGGGCTTCCTGCAAGCGGAATGTTCCACGCTGCCGCGCCACCGGTTCCAGCCGAGCAAGGGCGGGACGAATGATCCCTAACAGTTCCGGGTGTTCCGCGCCGCTCCGTGCAAAGACCATCCGAGCGCGTTGGGCCGTTTCATCGGCATCCTCCAATGCCTGCGCGAGACCGAGAAGCCGCCGCCGTTCGGTGATGAGCAGATCGTACTCCACGTCCGTTCCGGAAAGCGACGCCCAATTCAATTGCGGATCGAGCAGCGAAATCGCGATGCGCCATTCTTCGAGCGCCAACGCTTCTTCGAACCACGCCCGCGCTGCTTCATTGGCCGCATGCGCGGAACCGTGGTGACCCACAAGGAGCACCCGTGGCACCGCGAGCTCCAATGCAAAAAGGCGCCGGGCGTACTCAGAGTATCGCTCCGACGGAAATGCCAAGTCCGCAAGTGCTTCGAAAAGCCGCTGCTTTAGCTCCGAAAGTAGTTGCTGATAACGCCGACGCTCAAGTTTTTCTGACGCCTGAAGGGCATCGTCCGAAAGCGTACCCTGCCATACCAGGATGTGCCGAAAGAGGCTCGACTCCTGGGTCTCGTTTTTTTCGGACCATTCGAAAATTTTTTTGGAGCCACCCGAGCGAACAACCTGCGCCAGTTCGTAAACTTCCACTAACGTTTTCGATGGCTTTTTCGCGGACTCTGCCATAAATCTACGTCTTCAAGAAAGAAACAGGAGCGAGCATGCGGTACTCATTTGTACTTGCGTGCAAAGTGCTGACGACCTATTTTCGTAGTTGTATTTAATAATGCGGCTTCCAGTAACCGCCCTTGCTTCAAACTAAACACTCGTTATGAAAAAATTGACCCTTTATCTTACGCTGGCAACGCTGCTTGGCGCAGTTGGACTCCTACTCGGCAATCTCAAGACCGCGCGGGCAAGCCGGTGCGCCTGCACCACCTTCACCCTCGATAATACTACGACCGATTCCTTAGGTCAGGTTACCGTGGGCGATGGACTGGGCGATAATGCCTATCTCGATGTCAATGGCTCCGGACAGTTCCAGACCCAAATCTGCTTTACGGCAGCTTCCGTCACCATCGGCGGTTCCAGCGTGCCGTACCCGAATACGCAGAATATTACGCTTGCGGGCGGCGCAGTCATCGGCGTTCAGTGGCAATCTTCGAGCCTCATCGAGGTCTCGAATCCAGTCAAAGTTAACACCCCTATCCAATGAACAAGTTTTTCGGAAAAGTGGCGGGCGTCGGAGATTCCGAATGCTACCGGCGGGAAGCGATCGCTTCCCGTTCCCTGCGTGCATTGACCTGTTACGCAGGGTGCGCCTGCTATTTTTCCGGAGTTTTTTCCAAACCCGCCAGCCGGCCAAACCGTGTGCGCGAAATACGCTCACGATTTGAACCGGCGGCGATTACCTATTTACTAAATTAGCAACAACCATGAAAACAAAATTGTTTACATACCAAACCCGGGGCACCCCAGTGACCCGATGTACAAATGATTCGCACAACGCACAGCATGCGTCGCGTCTAATTTACCTAACCCGATATCTCAGCGGCGGCATTCTGCCACTGGCCGTGATCGTGCTATTGATCCCAGCACTCGCAAGCCTAAGCAGGGCACAATGTCCAGCGAAAGATACGATGTGGGCGATGGATTCTGTCTATACTGATAAGACGGATAGCGCCTGGCAATGTTATATCATTGGTATTCGGACCGGTTCGGATCCCAGCCCGGTGACGAGCTTTATCGTTAAAACATTCGGAAAGGATGCTGGGCCAGGTTGGTTTTGTTCCATCGATATTGACTCGGCCTACAAAGGCCACCATGGTATCAGTCATTTTACTGATCCCAATTGGAGAGAGGATTTAAGCGATACTGCTTATACCGATTCAACGCGTATTTTCGATACTGATTTTGTCCCTCCGACTAATGGGGCGCTCATGCCTTGTGACACCGGCTTTATTAAGCTCTGTCTCTGCTGCAATGGAGGGCAGGTTTATTTGCCATTTGAAATTATTCTGCGTCATGCCGATGGCACCACGGATACCAGTTCCATCTGGGACCCCAACTGGTACACCTGGCCTTGCAGCGGAAGTTCAGGTACTTGGCCTTGCTGGCAGCACTGTGACAACATTACCACAAAGGAATATACGGAGGAAGGTGATCTCATTCCGGAAGTCGAAATCGCCGCGCTCTGTGTGACAATACATCACGTCACGCCGGGGGATTTGAGGCATTTTTCGCTTAGTTTCAGCTATCCGAATCAACCAACTGGATGCACGAAATATCACTGGACCTTGTTGGATGCTCCTTCGCATTGGCACGAGGACTTACTTGCGCCGGATACGGCATCCTTCAGCGATCCCGATACAACAGCGCTTAAAAACTGCGATTCGGCGACCTTCTGTTTTACGATAACCGACTGTAGCCCGAAGTGCTTCTTCTATCCCATAGTTATTAAGCTGTATTCAGATGGAGATAGTTTGGGCTGTACAAGTTCGGATACAATCAATGACCCGAGCTTCGGTTTCGGCGATGGTGAGGGTGACGAGACAAATTGCTGTGTGGTGCTCAATCGAACCGTCATCACTCCTGGATACCCGACACAAAATATGACTACGGGAATCTGGACTGAATGCTTCACGGTCCACCGCAGTAATTCAGATCCTCTCTCAGAGGTAGTGATAGATCACTGTCACACACCGGGAAGCAATAATCCACGGTGCTGGCAGGTATCGAGCATCCCGTGGGGCTGGAAACTTTCCGGTTCGAGCGGGTGCGTCGATACGTTCAAGATCACGACGGCTGCCGATACCGGCTGTCGTACGTTCGAATGGTGCTATCAGACCTGTAGCTGCGAATCCGGGGGACCCTGGACGAATGACTTCAATATTTCCGATCCAAATACCGGGGATAACTTCCCTGTATTCGATGATCCAATCACGATCGCTTCAGACAATGGGAACTGCTGCGATGGCGTATTTTACACGCAGGATAGCGTACAGCTCGTAGGTATTTCGAGCAATTGTGTAATGTGGAAGTGGAAAAACACCCACTATCCAGGATGCTGCGAAGGCTCTTTTGTCTTCACCATTCCGGTTGGCTGCACGGTAACAAGCCTTACCGGTCTCCCAGCCGGTTGGTTCTGGGCATTCAACCCTTCATCGCATCAGGTATCGTTGACCGGACCGGCCAACGGAAGCGATCCACTTTGCACGTGCGGAGAAATCGATGTCACCGTATGCTGCGACTGTGCTCTGGGCGATAGTATCTTTACATCGAACTGGACAGCTTATTGCGCTGGTGGAACCGTTGGTGGAAGTGGTTCGGCGACATACGATGGACCGGGCCACAAGGTATCCACCGGTTCAATCCCGCAGGATATGATTCCTGCTGACGGAGGACCAAACTTCCCGAACCCGGTGGACGCGGCTTCAGGGTTCCGAACCACAATCCCATTCGTAACCTCCCGGACAGGCATGGCCTACATCCGTATTGTAGATGCGAAGGGTACTGTGGTACTACGCGATAATGAAGAGGTTTCCTACGCCGGTAAGCATTTCTTCTACTTCACGGCGAAGGAC
>JAKAIL010000065.1 GCA_021825235.1 Bacteroidota bacterium
GGCTCGCCTGCAAAGAATTCATCTTCTGTGCTATGTAATGGATCCAGGTCAGACTAACCGACGCAAAATTGAAAACGCTACGGGAGAGCGTAATTCCGAAATCTGTCACGGTTCCCGTCGTATAGTCGCCGTCGACCTGGGGCCGGATAGACGTACCAAGAATCGCAGGCACGGTAAATGATAGCGAACCGAGAAAATCCGAGGGCTGGAGCAGACGAAACTGGTTGCGAATAAAGGAGGCATTGGCCGTAGCGTTGAGCACGCATTGCCACAGGTTAATAGCCGTGTAACCATTTAGCAGGAAATTGCCCTCGGTCGGGGTGAAAGGGTAATCCAATGCTTCGACTTGGAAGGAACCAAGATTCGCTGGGAATGGCCCGCTCAGACGAAGCGACCGGGAATCCTGGACGGTAAGGTCATCGAGCAACGTCCGCTGATTCGAGAAGGCTTGGTCATATCCAGCACCCAAAGTCAGCCCGAACAGATCCGAGATGTCCAGACGGCTTTGCAAACCAATGCCATGATAATATTCCGCTGACGCGATCGCATCCTTTGAAAGCCGGAGGGAGCCGTTGGCGAAAGCCACAAAATCCGGGACGTTCCCTGGAAGACGAGAATATCTCAGGCCTCCGCCAAATGTCATGGTGCTATTGACTCCGAACTGTAAGTCCATCTTTCCCACTGCATTGTCGAGTGTAGGCACGTTGAATGGCGTCCCCACGGTGAGTGTGTAGCCGACGGTGCCCGGCGGAAGAAATGTATAGGGAATTCGAAACGATACATCTTTCGTCTGGACTTCACCATACGGGCCAACAAAACGCAATCGAATGTCCGTGGAACCATACGGGATCGGAATCGCGAATTTATAGAATCCCATTGCATCGGCTTTTGTAAAAGAGACAAGTTGATCGTTGATATAAAGCTCGACAGTCCAGTCCGGCTGGGTGCGGTCGGAAATGGTGTACGTCGTATAGTTGGCATCGGCGGATGTGTAGGAAGAGGGACGAATATTAGTCACTTGCAAACCAATCATGGAATCGGCAAGTGCGAGACCGGAAAAAGCCGCTCGACGGCCAACGAGCACGGTGCTGACCAAGGAAGAATTCTGGATCGGATAGCGCCAGCGCCAAGGAATGTCGTTCCAGTCCACACGCTGGTGCGTATAGCCGAGGAGCGTTCCGTCCAGGTCTCCACCGAGGAACTGGCTCCCAAGCTGTAGTGAATAGTTACCGTCTATTGCCGGATTGGCATACTGACCGGTAAAACTCCAGTCGAGCGTTCCGAGCGAGAATAGGTTTCGCGGGAGTGGAATCGCGATGTCCGGGATGAGTTTCGATGCGACCTCAAGACCTTTGACATGCCTGAGCTCTTCCGCTTCACGTTGTTCACGCTCGGCGGGCAAGGGTTCTGGTGCCGAAATCACCATCCGCATGAGCGGCATGTTGAATGTACACTTCAGACCAAAGACCTTTTCAAGAACGGCCGTTTCCATAAACCATTCGCCAGAACGTACAGCAAAAGCATCCTTGTCAAGGGTAATACGCTTTCCCTCATAAGTGATGGATCGATTTTCCGGCGAAATAGTAAAAGGCCGTGTCTTGTCAATGTAAAAGCCAGTGACGACCGAACCATCGCTTGTATCAGCCGCCATAATATGCGCGAACGAGAATACATCAAGCGGTTTAACGTAGACGGTCTTGCCAATGAGCAAAATCTCTGCGATGCCCTTGCCGATAACTGGATGCCAGAGCTCCACATCAGCTACATAGCCAGCCGGAGCAGGCGGCGGATCTGTTCGCGCAAGCGCGGGGGCAATGCAGACTTGTGCTACGCTCAGAAGTAGGCCGGTGACCCACCCTACTCTGAGCTCAGTGTGCAACCCCCTGAATCCTCGCATGAAATTCTCAGTGGCCGAGGTCCAATTGAGCCGAAGCTATCACTCGAAAAGGTGCGTCGTCATCCGGCGCGGTGTGATATTCCGCCATTAGTTCACCAGTGTCGAGGTTGACGTCAGGGGGAACCTTGACCCTGATCTTACAATTGCGGAACGGGAGAGGCGGAAACACAGACAGATTGTCTATTCGTCCGAGATCCTCTTCCTGGCCAGCTGGACTAATATATTTGATCAGCAAGGCACCATAGCACGAAACCATCCCGGATCGTTCTATTTGTAGACCAACCGTCGCATTTCTACCAGTGTCGATAGTAGAAATAGAAAAACTGTCAAGTTGGACGCTAGCCACGGAGGTATCGCTACGAACAATTACGGGGATTGAGAGGCAAAAGAGAGGCCTGACACGAACGCGGGCCCCTTCATGGCTTGTATCGCGTAGTTTCCATTCGATGGGTTCGCCAGGATCCACTTCCGAGAAAAGCAAATGAGAACATGACTCTCCTGGTACCGCCCCTCGAGGTTTCAAATACCGAAGACGAATGACCTGAGAGCTATGCGGAGCCAAAGTGATCTCCGGCGGAAAGAAACGAACCAAGGTATCAGCAAGATTATCCGAAGACTGAACAGTGTCAATATTCTCGTATCGCCCGTCCTCATCCATACGGAGATGAACCCAGTCGATTGAGTAGCTCAGGGTATCGTCAGTATTGTTGTAAAGATTGACGGCTCTCATCCGATGGCGATCATCGAGTAAGACACGTTTCGGTTCTATAAGAATCGCCTGTGACCAGCTTGGAATAGCACGGCTCAGCGAGATTGCAATCATAATGAAAAGCGCATATAGCATTCGGGCGTGTCGCTGCATTTTGGAATTAATTTATGTAGTGAAAAAAATTTGGTTCTGTATTGAAGAAAGCTACTCGCGATTGATGCTGATTGAATAATTTCCGGAATAATCCCCAGCAGGTAAATTGGGCGGTAAGTGCAGAGTCCCACCGACGATTATTCGGTTGCCCTCTATTATGAAAGACAACCGATCTACCTTGAGGGTGCATCCGGAACCATTGTGTTGCATCGTTATCTCCTTCGGCATCATAATCGACACTAAGTTCGAATCGGCTATCCTAGACGTGGTTCCCTGTGCAATTTTGAACAACGTCGGTATATTTGCGTTAATAGGAATATCTTGATTCGGAAACTGAGCAACGGCCGTTTTAGGTAGCAGGAGCTCTGTCGACAGTGAGGCAGCATCCAGGATAGTGTATCGGAACTCCGCTGGCTTGACGACGGCAGTCGGCTCGATGACGGCAGAGCCGCTGCACGTGACCTGCCCGGTTGGAGAAACAGTAATTGCCCCCCCCGTTGGCCCTGTAATAGCGGAACCAAAATCAAAATCGTGAATCGGAGTGAGTATCATTCTTAGCCCATCTACTGCCTTTGATGGCGAACTACGTTGGCATGTAGCCCGTGCGATTTCCATTGCTGTCGAGGACTGGTTTGCGATGTAAGGTGTGCTCGGTAGAGTAAACGTTGAACTGTGTGTAGGCACGGCTGGCTCGGCCCTGCTCGGAATCAAGCATGTGCCAGATGTATTTCCATTCACCGTGTTGGGCTTCTGTAATCTAACTGGGCGGCTCTCAGATGAGATCGGCTGTGCTATCACTGTTGCAGCTTCGCCACGAACTTGCCGCTGCCCAGAGCATGGCCAGGCAAAAAGCCAAATGCTTTGCAGAATTGCGATCTGAATAAGCGTAATGCCAAGCTGCTGCCAAAAACGATCCTTATACCTTCGCATCTTCGTTTATAAGCAAGTCTATATTTTAGATATCCGGCTGGGCACCCACGATAACAGGATGCCCAACCGACTCATTAGCTTTATCCAGTAAACTCGCTCATGCACTAAGCAAAAGTGCGTGGGAGTACAACTAGCTTCAATCTGCTTAGTAGTTCACTTGCACGGGGAAACCAGCAGAAAAGTTACCAGTCGCCGGGAGGTAGCCAGCCGCTGCGGTGAGAATGCCTCCGACGCAGAAATTACCTACGCCGGTTCCATCGAGCATCGCTGGCGAGTTCGCCGGGGCTGGAGCCGCAACGTCTCCATCAGCCATGAAATGAATGTTGAACTGCACGAACAGATTGTCCGGCGTAGCTACGAGATCGAGCTTATTACCACCATTGACCGTAATGTAGTACGCCGAGTTCGGCTCACCGGTCACATGCCACTGCGAAGTGTGGGGAATATCACCAGCCGAGTTTAGCTGCATGAAGTTATTCAGGTTAGCCCCTGCGTAAGGATTCGGTGCATCCCAAACTCCGTAGATCTTCGCCCAGGCAACGTTGCCTTGCACTTGCTTTACAAGCGTACCAAAATCGAGGTACTGGCTATTCGTGGCATACGGTGCCAACGTGATTACAGCCGCTTCGTGATAGCCAATGCTTCCCGAACTGCTGGCAGAACTTTGTGCGAAGCTTGTTCCCGCAAAGCCAAGAATCGCGGCCGCTGCGAGCGCTAAGATGGATTTTTTCATTTTAAGAATGTGTTATGAGTTTGTTGAAAGATTCACGGGCGGCGCCGGAAACGGCGTGCTCGTGGGTTAGTTAGAAACGCACCTCGGGCCGGCCCGCTTGAGGATGAGCGATCATAATGCGATCGATCATCCGCGGATAGCTGGCCTGAAGTGTTTTTAGCCTGCGGCGCTGCATATCGAATTTCTCTCTCGAGCGAGAAATCCAGTGGCAGTAGCCGCCTGCCGGATGGGAGTCCATGGAAGTGTGGCCGCGGTAGGGGGTTACCACCCCGGTAGTTCGAGCCCACAAAAGGGTATGCTCGGTGAAGTGCAGCCGAAACCGCCCGGCTTTCCCGGGATTGCTTTAGAAGCAAAACTTTTTTTCGCAGCGTTGCGAGAATATCCTCGATTCCCACCGTGATGCTATACCGTTTCTGGTACTTCATTGGGCTTCGCCTTGGCTCGCCAGGAATCGGATTCCCCGCAAAGAGGCAACGCACGGCCCTCGCTCCGGTGAGCGTTCGTTTTTTCATCGCTGTGTGGTGTTGAATGGTTGTCGGCGTTATCGCCGAGGAGGATTGAAACTCGGCGGTGCCACCGTTCTCTCAGGTTTCAATAGTTCGCTGTGCCTACTCTGTTTTCGGATTTTCGGCCTGTTCCGTTTGCGCGCTTTCGATTAAATGTAACCGTTCCACGGTAACCGTTCCACGGTAACCGTTCCGCGTGCAGCGCCATTATAAAATCGCGTGTAAGAATTTATGAGGCGTGCTGGCTTGCGGTTTCGCCGGCAGTGCGGTTCCTAAGCTCGCCAGGTAATCGTACATCCGAGTCCCCGGCGGGAGGTTCAGCCGTCGCCGCGCATTTCGAAGGTGGTTCTCGACGGTCTTCTCGGAAATCCCGAGGAGTTCGCCGACCTTCCAGTTGGGGATCATCGCCTTGGCCAGCACACAGACGCGCCGTTCCATCGGACTAAGCTCCGGGTGCATCCGCCCGATTAGTTCAAGGTCCTTCTCATATCGGTCGCGGAGTGTTTCTTCCGCCCTGGTCCATACGAGGCCGCGATTGCGTCTCCTGCGGGAGCGCAGTATCGCGGCATAGCTTTGCCCCGGACTCGTCATCATCCCCCCTGTTTGTTCCATTAGAATGCGTGCCTGCCCACGTTGCAGGCTGTCGCGCCAATCATTTAGTAGATCGGCGTGGGCCTCGTGAGCGAATAACGGTATAGCAATTATCGCTGCAAGTAGCTTCCAATTTTTCATGCGTCTTCCCCAAATTGACGAAGAACGGGAACATTCTTTCCCATGCTAAGGGAGCACTGGAAAGAGAATAATGAATTCTGTCGCACGGCTTAAACAGAATTAATGCCATAGAAGTTGAGAGGCAGCATGCCCTTGCAGTCTCATAATAAAGAATATTTGTTTTTACGAGTAATATTTTTTAGGGACTTTCGAGGTATTCGTTTCGACCCGTATATCAAGTTATCAACATATTCAATCAAGAAATAAATGGCTCCCATAAAGATACTCAGCCGTTTTATCCATGGCCAGTGGATAATATCTTTATAGAAAATGTGAATAACTTAATGAATGTATTTTTATGATTTTACAACTATAAGAAAAGCAATTCGCTTTTTGGAATAGATGGAGTTTGAAACTTATAATTAGGGGGGAAAGAGGTAGTAACTCTTTCTGGGGGCAGGAAAATTTTTAGTACTCCTCCCCAAAAAGCGCAGGGCCGGGGCGGCCAATGTGCTACGTCGTAGCTGTGTCCAAGCCCGTGGCTTTCGATTTGCGAGGGCAGGATTGATTACTGGCCCATTGTGCTTTGCATAAAACGGCGAACAATGCGTCCTTCGTGCAATTCAAGATCGGAGGCGTGTATGTTACATGCCCTTGCATTGTTATCGCTCGATCACTACTTTTTTCGTCAATACCTGGCCATTCGATTCGAAGCGGAGGTAATACGTTCCAGCCGGAAGTGAGGTCTCGTCGAGCGTGTAGGTATGTTCACCGGCGGTGATCATACCATTACGAACGACGTGTACCGTTTGTCCCAGTACGTTGAGGAGGTTCAGTTGCACATCACCCATCGCGTGTGTCGTAAGGGTAATTTCCGTATGGTCTGAAAGCGGGTTTGGAATAATACGAAGCGAGGCTGGCTCAATTGCAACGGCCACATTAGTGACCCCGTCGGATTCGTTACATCCGAGTACGGAATCCACTGCAGAAATAGCTCCGGAAGTGTGTCGGGTAACGACCGCAGCATCGAAGAGCTGGCCCGGTTGTTCTCCGGTATAGTTGATAAGAAATGCCGTTTGAGTTTGTGGCGGAATTGTACCGCCATAGAGAATCAGATTGTTCTCCGACATCGAGCTCTGCCAAGCTACAGGAAGGGATTCATAAACATTTGCAAAAACACCCTGCGTCGGCCGGATTTCAACAGTATCGATCGGTGTCGTTTCCGTATTTAAAATATCGATGGTGTCAATGCATGTTAAAGTGTCGAGATGATGGCTCACGCTGTCGAGTGCGGGGGGCGCGAAGAAAGAAGCTGGAGGAACGTATGTTGTAGGCAAGGCCCTATCTGCCGAATAGAATGGGATGGTTCCACCGATCGGATTGTGGAACGGGAAGGAGTCCCCGTGCGCAGATCCGCGTGTAGCACATAGAAGTATGAAAAGCGCAAGTGCAACAATCTGAAGTTTCATAATACAGCCACGAAAAAATATTAGTGTTTTCAAACACGTCCCGGAAAACCGGTTGTTCCCCGAACCATACGTATATGGGAACATCCGGCGCACGGGGAACCTTAACGAATATAATAGGCGCGCATATACGATTTGGCTTTGAGGGTAGTCGGCGTAGAGGAGGATACGCCTTGAGCCCATTGTAGTTGGATCGTGCCCGCAGTGCCGCCGGTGATTACGACCCCCCAGAAATGGATTGGAACATTGCCTGCGAGAATCGTCATAGCTCCGGTGGATGTTCCGCTGGAAGTAAGAATAAACGTTTCCTGGTTGCCACCATTAACATCGTCCGTGTAGCAGCCCACATCCATCGAGGCACCCGCCGGGATAGTAAATGCAAGCCGAATCTGCGGGGTAGAGGATCCAACGTATGCATGCAGGTATCCCTCGATAACCATCGAATCATTCGCATTGATGGATACCTTTAGGTCATTATCATTGACCAGCGTGGTCGAACTGGTCACGCTCTGGTCCGATGGTTTCTTGACCGTTGTAACGCCGGTAGTGGAAGAGGAAACCGTCGTGGAGCTGCCAATTACAATCCAGCGGCTGTCGGCGGCACTGTAAATCAACTTTACAATTCCTTTGCCGGAAATGACGATGTCGCCCGTACTATTTAAAGTCCAGATACGATCGGCGGCGAGGGAACTTGCATTCTCATTCGAGATGGTAATTTGCTGCGTGGTCGAGTTAAACAAGATGACTATTTTGCCGTCCACTCCACCCGAAATCCCGGTAATAGAAAAGGAAGCGGTGGGTCCGGTAATGCGAATAAATGTTCGCGCACCGATCACAATGTCATTATTTGCGCCGTTGGAAGCCGAATAGGAAGCATACTGCGTGGAGAGATCGCCATTGATGTCCAGGTAGGTTGCGGGCGAGGGTGTATTGACCCCAACATTTCCACCTTCAAAAATGGACGAAATGTTCGTGGTACCGCCCGTTGCGTTGACCAATAGTCCGACGTTGGTATCTCCTGTTCCAGTCCAGGAACCGGTGGAAGTAAATTGCGCTCCGTATTTATCAATCGAAGAGGTGGAAGAGGTAGAAATGTTGGAAAGTAAATTCCCAATATAACTGGAGGTTTTTATTCCGGAAGCAGCCGTGTTCAGCCGCGCAGCCGGCGTGGAGGTTCCAATTCCCAGATTGCTGGCAGCGGTAAGCCGCATTCCCTCGACCGCATTTGTTTTAAAGACGAGATCGACACTGTCGGTCGTTCCGACGAAGTTTGTACCGGCCGAGGTTCCCGCGTTCCCGAGGAGGAGCCACGCCGAAGAGGTGAATGGAACCCATTCGGTTCCGGTGTAATAATAAAAGGTGCTCGGGCTGGAGGAGCTAAGGAAATCCGTGCAATACACGAGTAATCCCGCGGCAGGGCTTGCAATAAGATACATTTGGGCGTGTGTCATTCGTGGAATAAGCAGGCCTCTCGAGATGCTGGTCATATCGAGCAATGCGCTTGGGTCCGGAGAGAGCGTTCCAATACCTGCGTTTTGTGCGTGACCTGGCAACGGTTGAAAGAAGACCGCGTACCCAACCAGGATGGCGGCGATGGATGCTCTCCATCGGCGAAGCGTAAACCTGGGGTGGGATTGTAAGTCGGTGGTCATCATTGATCTTCGGGACTTAACGAATGTAAAATCCCCGCATGTAGGAATTAGCTTTGACCGTCATCGGGGTGGAAGAAGAAACAGCCTGTGCCCATTTCAATTGAATCGTGCCCGCGGTAGATCCGGTTATTACAACTCCCCAAAAATGGATTGGAACCGTTCCGGAATTGGTATTAATCGTCCCGGTGGAAGTTCCACTGGAGGTAAGAGTGAAGGTCTCATGGGAGCCGAGCGAAACATCATCAATGTAGCTGCCAATGTCCATCGAAGCTCCGGCCGGAATCGTCCAGGCAATTTGAATGTGGGGCCAGTGACTCGAACAATACGTATGCAGATAGCCCTCGACGATCATCGAGTCATTCGCGTTGATGGAAATTTTTAGATCGTTATCGTTCACGAGCGTGGTGGAACTGGTCACGCTTTGGTCCGTTGGCTTTTTAACAGTGATGACTCCGGTCGAGGACGTGGAGACCGTTGTCGAAGAGCTAATAACCAACCATCGGCTATCGGCTGCATCGTAGATCATGCGAACGGCCGCTTTGCCACTGATAACGATATCGCCCGTGCTATTGAGCGTCCAGATACGATCGGCTGCAGAAGAACTCGCGTTTTCGTTTGCGATGGTAATTTGTTGCGTTGTGGCATTAAAGAGTGTAAGCCATTTGCCGTCCACCCCTCCGGAAATGCCAGTGATCGAAAACGCCGCCGTGGGCCCCGTGATCCGCACGAAGCTGGAGGTTCCGATGGATATATCATTGTTGGCGCCATTGGAGGCAGTGTACGAGGAATAGCGTGTGGCAAGATCGCCATTAATTCCGAGGGAGGTTGCTGGCGCTGCCGTATTAATTCCCACATCTCCTCCCTCAAAGATTGCAGAAATATTGGACGTGCCTCCCGTTGCGTTGACGAGCAATCCAACGTTCGTGTCCAATGTGCCGGTCCAGGCTCCCGTCGATTGAATTTGCGTACCGTATTTATCGATGGAAGCGGTGGAGGATGTTGCCAAATTGGTCAATAAGTTTCCGATATAGGAAGAGGTTTCTGCGCCGGAAGCGACGGTTTGCAAGATGGAGCTTGGCGTAGAGGTCCCGATGCCAACATTGCTTGCGGTTGTCAGGCGCATGCCCTCCGTCGAATTTGTCTTAAAGACCAGGTCGGCATTATCCGTCGTCCCGACGAAATTAGTGCCAGCAATGGTTCCAGCGTTTCCGGTTAATTGCCATGCCGTCGATAAGAATGGAACCCATGCCGAACCGTTGTAATAATAAAACGTTGAAGGGCTTGACGAACTGAGGTAATCCGTGCAATATACGATTAGTCCCGTCGCAGGACTCGCAATGAGATTCATTTGCGCGTGCGTCATCCGCGGAACCAAAACACCCTTCGTGGTACTCGTAAGATCGAGCAGCGCGCTTGCATTCGGGGATGTCGTTCCAATTCCAACGTTGGCTTGCGCGCGTGCAGAGGATAGTGCTGCCGCGAAGATCGCCAGGAACACGACCATCGTACCCATCCATCGACTCAGTGTTCCAAGCCGTGGAACAGGGCCGGCCGGCAAAGTATTATGCGAATGGACGGTCATCGGATCAGGGTCCCTCGGATATAGGATTTAGCTTTGAAGGTCACCGGGGTACTACTGGATTTTGCCTGTGCCCACTGAATTTGAATCTTTCCGGAATTCGATCCCGTGATGACGACCCCATAATAGTGAATGACAATATCGACCGCATTCATCGCCATGTCCCCCGTGGAAGTGCCACTCGAGGTAAGGGTCCAGGTCTCCGGTGGTGGCAGGACGACGTCGTCCGTGTATATCACAATATCCATGGTTGCCCCTGTGGGAACGGTAACCGCCATCTGCAAACTACTGCTTCCAGTGTTATGGTAATGGATGTATCCTTCGACGACCATTGAATCATTTGCGGAAATGGCAAGGTGCAGATCGTTATCATTGGTGAGTGTCGTGGTGGTGAGGCTTTGGTCGGTTGGTTTCTTGGCAAAGAGCAAGCCGGTTCCCGAAGTGGATACCGTCGAAGCGCTGAGGACGATCCACCGGCTATCGGCGGCACTATAAATCATTTCGATCGCCGCTTTTCCATCGATCACAATATCGCCGGTGCTATTCAGGGTCCAGATGCGGTCCGCCGCCGTTGAACCAGTATCTTCGTTAGAGATCGTAATTTGTTGCGACGTCGAATTGAAGAGGATAAGCGTTTTTCCATCCACACCGCCGGCAACACCGGTAATCGAGTAGGAGGCCGTGGGACCTGTTATGCGAACGAAACTCCATCGCCCAACACTAATATCGTTGTTTGCGCCATTCGAAGCGGTATAGGAACTGTAATTTAGCGCCATATCGCCATTGTCATCCACGTAGGTCACCGGCGCCGTCGTATTGATCGCCACATCGCCACCCTGAAAAATTCCGGAAAGATTGGTGGTTCCACCCGTGGCATTTACGAGCAGCCCGAAGTTGGTATCGCTGGTACCGCTCCAACCGCCGGTGGAAAGAATTTCCGTTCCATACTTGTTGATGGATGCTGTGGAGGTAGTAGCGGTCGTGGTAAGAAGATTCCCGATATAGCTGGAGGTTTGTGCGCCCGAAGCAACCGTTTGCAGAATCGACGTGGGCGTGCTCGTCCCGATTCCGAGGTTGCCCTGGGCGGTGAGCCGCCATCCTTCCACGCTATTGGTTTTAGCAACAAGATCGACACTGTCGGTCGTCCCAAAAAAATTGGTTCCGGCTATCGTGCCAGCGTTTCCGGCAAGCAGCCAGCCCGTCCCCATAATAGGGACCCATGCAATACCATTGTAGTAATAGAAGGTCTCTGGAGTGGCGATGCCCGTCGAATCGGTACAGTACACCAAGTCACCCGTCGCCGGGGCAGGAATTAAATTGCGCTGTGCCTGGGTCATGCGCGGGGCCAGGAATCCCTGCGATGTGGAAAGTATTTCGAGTAGCGCCGAGTTGTTGGGGGTCGCGGTGCCAATTCCGACATTTTGAGAGTGGGCAACAGGGACACGGACGGAAAGCAGAACGCATGCGATCACGCTGTATGCAAGGAAGAATTTCCGTCTCTTCGCGATCGGCGTTCGCCAACGATTTAGCTTTGTAGAAATCGTAGCGCCTTGATGGACCATGAGCTGTCCGTGCATAGCGCAGAAGGAGAATCCAATGGGCACAACGACGACAACCGCCTTTGGAAGACGGAAAAAAAAGCGAAAGAAAGACATCTCGCGATATCGAGACTCCATCTGGCAAAAAGAGAAAACTAAACTACTAAACTACGCACCCTCAACGGTGCGGGAAAATGCGAACCGACCCCCGAGAAGGAAAGTTCACGCTTTCTCTGGAAAAGCGTTCAATAACTTTTTGAATGCCCTATGCCTTCATTTTGGCTTCAACAAAGCAATGGGACCTGTTATATTAAATGGGAAGACCGGTATTAGGTGGCTGTGGCTTACGATGAGTGATCGAAGGAGCCAAGCTGGCAGTAGCACATCAAAAGTGTATCGCCGGGCCCGCGATGCGCGGATCCACATCGGGGCCCTGACGACACGTTAAGCAACCAGCGGGTCATGTGGACATTGTTGCGCGTGTCCCATGGCCGCAACCATTCCCTGGCTCTCACCAAGGCACCACTCGGTATATTTTCCTCCGGCTGGGCGGACAAGTATTGCCCTATTTATAGCCCGCCCTGCCGGGAGGAGGAAAGCTCATTTGACTCTCATTACAAATATACGAAAAAATGAGGACTCCTGTATCGTTTTCGAGGATTTTTCGGATCGTTGACTCCATTGCCTGAAGGCTTCGAGGTATGTCAGAACCGTTCCGAGCGCAGCTTTTTCTTTTCAGAGGCCAACTTTTTCGAGCGCAAGCGTGCTTCTCGAGATGCCCCGGAAGGTTTTCGCTTTTTGCGTTGCTTAGGGCGATGTAGTGCTTGCTCCAACAAAACACGCAGCTTTTCTATGGCCGCCGCTTTATTCCGAAGTTGGCTGCGAAATTCCTGAGAGGCGATGTGAAGTACACCGGCGCGGTCAAGTTTGGACACGAGCCGCCCGATAAGCCATGCGCGGTCAACCTCAGAAATTGAGGGAGTGTGGGCCAGATCAAAGGTTAGCTCAGCCTGAGTAGATGTCTTATTGACATGCTGGCCACCCGGTCCACTTGAACGGGAGAACGAAATATGAATCTCATCCAGCGGAATCCGCACACCGGGGCCAATTTCAAGAAATCCTGCAGAGCGCAATTCTTCCATTTCGGACGCAACCCTTGCGCCGCAAGTGGAGTTCTATGCATAGCGCGACACAGACTCCGAGTGCTGCAATGTTTCTGCTTTCCAAATTGTGAGATGTTTTTAGCGCTGTCGGGTCTATATTAAGACGAGCACCGCTTGCAAAACGAACGCGTGTTGTGAAAAACACGGTAACTACTGACCAGGATCTCATCCGCCAGCTTCGCGGCTCGCGCGGGGAGCAGCAGCGCGCGTTCGCGGAACTATACGCACGGCATGCCCAGCGCGTGTATGCGTACATTCTTCGCATGTTGGGTGAGCAGACGGTCAGCCAAGACCTCTTGCAGGAAACCTTCCTCAAGTTTTACAATGCGGCGCGAGAGGATCTCGTCGTAACGAATACGCGGGCGTTCCTCATTATGATCGCGAGGAACCTGTGCCTCAATTGGAAACGAGATACGAAGGCCAGCGTGGACATCGACGGCCTCGAATTGCCGATGGACGATGAGACCGTCGAACGAAACGATCTTTCGCGGATTTTGAATGCCGCGCTCGAATTGCTCGAATTCGAGCGCCGGGAAGCATTTGTACTGAAGTATTATCAGGGATATTCCTACGAAGAAATGTCGCGCATTACCGGCGAAACCGTTGCGGCGCTGCGCAGCCGTGTCTGGCGTGCCAAGGAAGAGATCCGGCAAACGCTGAAACCGTACGCGGCAGAACTGGGAATAGCGAATCAAGCATAGCGCGCATGACGAGCCACGAGAAACTCATTCACGATTATTTGGCCGGAGAACTTTCGCCCGAGGACGAGGCAAAGCTCTTCGAAGGGCTGTCGCACCATCCCGAGTGGCGAGAGGAGATGCAGTTGCAGCTCCAAATGGAACGCGCAATGGAGCAGGACCTGAACTCCGTTTCGATCCCACCACACGCCGCAAGTGCCCTTTTTGCTTCGCTTGGGTTTCGACATCCCTCGAAATGGGGACTGCATATCCCGCCGCGGAGGAGCGATCGTCCGCCGCGGGTGAGCGAGCATCCGCGTGCTCGGTTCGTACAATGGGGAGCACGGCGGGTGATGCTTACCGGTCTTTCCGGGATGGCGGTGTTCGCTGGCGTTGGGTATTGGATGGCCCAATCCGCTTCCCATGCCCAGCAAGTTCCCGACAAACCACGGATGAGCGATCATCGGAGGAGCGATCATCCGGTGGCGATGAATGTGGCTGAAAGAGCGAGCATCGCGCCACCTGTGATTCGTTCTGCGCCTCACTCTGGCGTTTCGGCGGATGAGCCAGCGTTCATCAGCAACTCGCGTCATTCACTCGATCCCGCGCCGGTCTGGCATGAACTGCCGAAGGAAGATGATCGCTCATCCATCGCCTCTGTGAATGCGTTGGAGGCTGCGGCGCATACATCCGCGAAACCACGTCCGCCGATGAGCGATCCTCCGTTTCCACCGAATGAGCCGCAGCGATATTACGATGTCGGCAACTTCTACTCCACCCATTACCTATCCCCCCAGAAGATCATTGGAGTCAATTATCATGGGGGTATCTTCCTCTCGAACGATAGTGGACGCACGTGGGTCCAACGACCGAGCGGCGTAACCGCCGATCTCTACGGCGTTCACTTCTTCGGAATGGCGCATGGCATCGCGGTTGGCGCACAGGGGACCATCTTAATGACCGCCGATTCCGGATGGACCTGGAGACCGGTCCCCAGTGGAACCACGGCCACGCTTAGCACCGTCCGGTTCGTCTCGCAGGACACCGTCTATATCTGTGGCGACGCGGGAGTCATGCTCCGCAGCACCACCGGCGGAAGCGCCTGGAAGTTGCTGGCTACCGGAGTCGTGGGCAATCTCTTTCGAATGGCATTTCAGAACGGCGCTATCGGCGATGTTTTTGGCGCAAATGGAGTCCACATTGCAACGACGGACGGAGGGCAAACATGGAACACGATCAAGTAAGCACCCACCAGTATTCCCCCGCAAAGTCCGAAGGCCGGACCCCGGCATTGTCGGCGATGCCCGGCATCGTCGGCGATGCCCGGCATCGTCGGCGATGCCCGGACTTCGGACTGCTGGCGTTGTACATCTTCGGGATGATCGCCTGCGGAACCTGCGCGATGACCATGCCCGCGTACGCGCAAATCCCGCGCACCATCAGTTATCAGGGGACGATCACTACGAATGGCGTGCCTGCCACGGGTATGCACCTCCTTACCGTTTCAATCTATGATTCCGCAACCGCTGGAACGCTGCTCTATCAGGAGTCCCACCAGCTTACCGTCGTAAAGGGCCTGTTCCAAATGGAGATCGGCTCCATTGTGCCTATGCCCGCGTCGCTCCTATTCGACCGGCCGTACTACCTCGGCCTCAGCATCGACGGAAACCCGGAGCTTGCGCCACGGATCCCGCTCGATGCTGCGCCATACGCGCTTAACGCGGGCGCCGCGCAAGTTGCCTATGGACTCGTGCCCGGCGCGAAAGGCGTCGTCACCAGCATCAATGAATTAGCCGGACCCCTCCGCATTACCGGCGATAGCCTGACCTCCGTTACCCAAACCGGCAACGATATCGTGATTCATGCCCGGGCCGCCTCCGGCATTCTATCCGTCGAAAGCCCGGACCAGACCATTCTGATCTCCGGAAACAGCGGACCCGATGTCGAACTTGGCGTCGCCGATAGCGCCATTACTCCCGCCAAGCTCGCCGACCGAGCCGTGACGCCTCAGAAAATTGCACAAGCCGGTGCCAAACCGGGGCAAGTCCTTAAATGGAACGGTACCACATGGGCCGTGGCCAACGATAGTATCGGTGCAAGCTACAGCGCTGGGCAGGGGATTGCTATTTCCGGTAACACCATCAGCGCCACGGGTACGCCGGGAGCGGGACTCGCGGCAGGGACCGTAATCAACGCTACGTTGCGATGGGATGGCGCTGCCTGGACCCAAAACCAGAACCTGACCAGCGATGCCAATGGCAATACCCGTATCAATGGTGCGACCTATTTAGGCGATGGCACCGGCGCCGATAACATAACGATGAGTCCCGGAACCGGCCAGGTGCAGGTGAATGGATGGAAGCAAGGCGTCGTCATGAGCAACGCACAGGGTATATTGCGCACGGCCCAACTGGCCGGGGGACCCGGCGTTGCGATTACGCAGAATGCTAATACCATTACCATCGCCGATTCCAGCGCCGTTGGATGGGCGCTCGTGGGGAACACCGGAACCAACGCGGCTAATAACTTCATCGGGACCACGGACAATCAGCCCTTCGAAATCCATGTCTATAACAACGATGCTAACGGACATGGCTCTCGCCGCGTGCTGCGCTTCGAACCCAATGCCACCAGTGCCAATATCATTGAGGGCTATCAGGGAAATGCCGTGACGCCCGGGGTGGTCGGTGCGACGATTGCTGGGGGCGGGCTCGATGGATTCGCAAACAACGTCACCGATGATTTCGGCGTGGTCGGTGGAGGTTCCTTCAATCGGGCCGGTAATAATGCCGCGGGTGGCCAGGATGCCAGCCATGCCACCGTAGCAGGGGGCGGCGGCAATACCGCAAGCGGAATCTACTCCTCGGTTCTGGGTGGAACGGCCAACAGTGCCAGCGGCGCTGGTGCAGCCGTGGGAGGTGGCTCGACCAACCTAGCAATAGGTGCCTATTCAACGGCGACGGGCGGTCTCGGGAATGTGGCTGCCGATACCGCGGCGGTGGTGGGCGGTGCTGGCAACTTCGCGGCTGGGACGTATAGCGCAGTGTCCGGTGGTATTCAAAATAGTGCGATCGGTTCGCGTTCCGCCATTGCGGGGGGTGGATGGCTTGGGTTGGGTGGGCCGGGGTCGTTTGGGTTCCATAACGGAACGAGCATTATGGATAGCGCTTATGTCAGTGCGCCGGGTACAGCCTTTTTCGGGAATGTCAATCTCTGGCTGGGGAAAGATCGGA
>JAKAIL010000066.1 GCA_021825235.1 Bacteroidota bacterium
CATACAGAAACCCTGACATTTCTATTGTGCCTAAAACCATGACATTTCTATTGTGCGGCTACAAATGAATTCTGCTCCATGAGCGAAGAATTCATTTTAGAGTACCGAAAGGGCGCGAAAAATCGCGCCCTTTGGCTGGAACAAGCGAAATCTACATCTTTACGAATTCCACGCGACGGTTGGTTGCCTTGCCCTCCGGCGTTGTGTTTGGAGCAATCGGATTCGCTTCACCGAGTCCTTTCGCCATAAGGCGCGAACCATTGACCCCCATGGTTGTGAGTTGCGTCCGGACGGCCTCCGCTCGTTGTTGTGAGAGCGAGATATTGGAGGCATCGGACCCGTCATTATCGGTATAGCCATCGATCTCAAAACGGGTATCGGGGTGATGTTTTAGATAGGTTACGACATCGTTCAATACTCCCATGCTTTCCGGTCGAATGGTCGCTTTACCGACCTCGAAGGTAATGTCGTGGGTTATGAATTTTCCATTCGTGAGCAAGTTCCCAATGGTGTTCGAGTAGCCCCCTTCGGCGATTCGGAAATTACGGAATGTAAGCGGCGCATCGCTGCCGGCAAGGCCTCCAATCTCCAGACTTGTTGGAACGACACCTGTATGGGGCATAACCAGCGCGCGGGTATTATTGAGATAACACTTGAGTTGCCCATGCATAAATATAAGCGCCGCGTGGTGCCAGTGATTGTTATATTGCTCCGACGTTCCTACATCGCTGCCCGAAAGATTATTCGGGAAATAGGAGGTGCTGACCGAGTGGTCAAAATGAACGTCATACGTATTGTTATTGGCATCCAGAAATCGGACAAGGGGCTCATAGGATCCCGCAAGGTAATCGAATTCGACCGTAACGGTATCGGTAAGATAATTCTTGCTCGACATTAGGGGTGCAACGATCGCATAATTACCGTTGGTCAGTAGGAAGGTAGGCTGCCCATTTACGCTGTTCACGACACCCTGCCCACTTTTCAAATCCCAATGGGCCGGGAATTCCCCGTCCTGATCATCGGCGAAGTTATCATAAAAAATAATATTCTGGCCTGGCTTGAAATCGTAATTCTGATACGCGCTGATGGTCTGCGGCGCATTCACCGGAGCATCGGCAGCCACGGCTGTGGAGGTACCGGAATTATTCTGCCCACCGGAGTTCGAACGATTGCCGAGGACCGTATCCATGGCCACGCTCGTCTCCTAGCTGGCTTTATCGCTGAGTTTATTCGCTGCCGTATTTTCGACGGTGTCCGTTATGGATTTTGCGATGGTGGCACATCCGGACAGTGTGTATGCAAGCAATGGGGCCCGCTAAAAAAACAATTAATTTATTCATAATGGGAAATTGCTAAAAGGTGACAATGAAGAGCCTAATATACAACGAAAAGCAAGGAATGTCAAGAGACTTAAGAAAATCCGTTCGAAAAAATTCAATACTTAGCAAGAGGAAAATATATAGGGCTATTTTCCATAGGCCGCGGTCGGCAATTTTAGCGCGTCCCTGAGTGACGGGACGTGCCATTTGGCGCGTTCTGCATCCGTTACAGTCGGATCGACAGGGGCCAAAACGATTTTGCCGGTCTTGGGATCGATGGTACTTTGCGTGCCATAGCGCTGCGGTTTACCTTGCTTTACGAGATAGCGGTCCAGCGTTGCAGCGGCGAGCCAGAGTGCATTGGTATCGCCCAGATGCACGGCACGCATCGCAAGCTCGTGAGCATTCCAGTAGTCGGCGGTATCGTTTCCATGCTGGAGGATAAGGCCGGCCTCTTCCAGATCGCCGGTCGCGCGCGTTTTTTTTAGTTCCGGCAACATCGCATAGAGTTCTTTTTTTCGAATAGCATCATGCTGGGCCATTTTGAGTATCAGACCAGAGCTTTCCGAAGCTTGCATCCCTTCCTGCATCAAAAGCTTTCGTTCGCCCTGATCGTCATCGTAGATGCGGTAGAGCTTCGCATTCTTATATCCTTTCGGAAGATGCCTGGAGGCTCGTAAGGCGTGTGCATCGATTGCCGCAAAAGCACTATCGAGGTTCAGCCTCGTCTTTGCAAAGGGCTGCGAGAGGCCCAGCATGATGGCCGCGCTCGTATTGGGATCGTAACCTTTTGCAAGAGCGGTATCGTAATAGAGTTTGCCCTCGTCCTTTTTGCCATCGAGTGTCAGGACAAGCGCGGTCATATAATAAATGGAACTATCCCGAGCACCCATGCCAATAATTTGCTTGGCTAAAACTGCTGCGGAATCGTAGTTGCCGGAATTCGCGAAATTCTTCGCGCGAAGTTCCAGCGATTTCAGCATCGTGCTATCCACCGCATGAACTTGAGCATACAGCGAGAACGGAAAAAGGATAATCGCAACAAACGAAAACATTTTGCGCATTTTCAGATCTCCTTAAAGGGATTACAAATAGTGAGCGATTGCTCTACCACAAGTCCATCCTGCATCTTTTATCGGCCATCGTGCATTTCGTCGCTCAATGGTGCTCGAAACCCAGATAAGTTTATTGCGATTGTACCGGCGCTCCTAAGTCAGACTCCACCATTCTTCAGCCGCTCCTCGTGATGGTTTAATTTGCCGTTCAGACCGGCAGAATAGCGGCTGTTTGATTTTGAATCTCATTCAAGCGCAGAAGACCGTTGGCGAGCTTCTGCTGCCCATCCTTTAGATCGCTGGCCATCGCTTCGAGCATGCGCATCCGCTCCGCATGCTCCACATGAGATGCGCGCAATTCGTCAATGTACGCGTAAGCATTTGCAAGTTGCTCTTCGATTGTCTTGCCTGTCTTCTTAAACCGTCGTTCTATTTCAGGATCCATATAATTTCAACTAATCGCGAGTAGATTAGTTCCGCTTACAGGGCATCCCCCTTTTCTCCTGGTCCGACGACGCGCTCGATCGCGGGTTCCTTTTGTCCGTCCTTTAGATCTTCCGCTTCACCTTCGTTCGCTTTGGGTTCCTCTTTCTTCTCAACGCCATTTTGTGGAGGAATCGTCTTACCCTCGGCACCGGCTTTCTTTAATGTCTCCACTGCTTTGGCAAGATTGAACGCGCGGTTTTCCTTACTGAACGGTGGAAGTTCCCCGCCTTCCATGATGATGTCGATTTCGCCCGAGTCCAGTGTTTCACGCTCGAGCAAGGCTTCGGACATGCGGTTCAGGACCTCCACTTTATCATGCAGGATCGTTTCCGCACGGTTCGCACCCACTTCCACAATGCGCCGAATTTCTTCATCGATGATACGCGCGGTGGTATCGGAGAATGTCTTCTGGTGACCGTAATCGCGGCCTAAGAAAATCTCCTGCTCGGCCTGGCCATACTTAAGTGGACCCAGCTTTTCGGACATGCCCCAGTCGCAGACCATCTTGCGCGCAATGTCCGTGGCGCGCTCGATGTCGTTGCCGGCACCCGTTGTAATGCGATTGAAGATGATATGCTCCGCGGCACGGCCACCCAGGGCATACGCGATCACTGCATCGAGATACTCGCGCGAATACGTGTGCTTCTCATCCACCGGCAGATAGCTTGTTACGCCAAGCGCGCGGCCACGCGGAATAATGGTAACTTTATGTACCGGATCGGCCTCCGGAATCGAGCGTGCCACGATAACGTGCCCGCACTCGTGATATGCGGTCGTTTTCTTTTCTTCTTCGCTGATGAGCACACTCTTGCGCTCGACACCCATCATCACTTTGTCCTTCGCATTTTCGAAGTCGTACATGGTGACCTTCTCGCCGCCACGGCGAGCGGCAAGCAGTGCCGCCTCGTTCACGAGATTGGCAAGATCGGCGCCGGAAAGTCCCGGGGTTCCACGGGCGAGTGCCGAAAGGTCCACATCCGCGCCGAGCGGGGTATTCCGTGTGTGAACTTTGAGGATGCCTTCACGACCACGAACATCGGGGCGGTCCACGACGACCTGCCGATCGAAACGGCCCGGACGCAACAGCGCCGGATCAAGTACATCGGGCCGGTTCGTTGCAGCCATGATGATGACACCGACGTTCTGGTCGAAGCCATCCATTTCGACGAGTAATTGATTGAGCGTCTGCTCGCGCTCATCGTGCCCACCGCCTAAGCCCGCTCCGCGGTGGCGGCCTACGGCATCGATCTCATCGATAAAGACGATACACGGCGCATGCTTTTTGGCCTGGTCGAACAAGTCACGCACGCGCGATGCGCCAACGCCGACGAACATTTCGACGAAATCCGCGCCGGAAATGGAAAGGAAGGGTACGCCAGCTTCACCAGCTACGGCTCGCGCCAACAACGTCTTGCCGGTACCCGGAGGGCCGAGCAAGAGTACACCTCGCGGAATTTTGCCGCCTAACTTTTGGAATTTTCCCGGTTCCCGAAGGAACTCGATAATTTCCACCAGCTCTACTTTTGCTTCATCCGCGCCGGCCACATCGTTAAAGGTAACTTTCGGAGCATTCTCGGTGATGAGTTTCGCCCGCGATCGGCCAAAGCTAAAGATTCCCTTCGCTCCACCCATGCCGCCACCCTGCGACTGCATACGCCGTAATATCCAAATGAAGTATCCACCCAATAATATCCAGGGCAGGAACCCGATCAAGTTATCGATCAGGTTATTGGAACCATCCACTTTCGTAATCTGGACGTTCTTTGCCTGCCAGTCCTTATACTGATCACCGAGCGTCTGCGGCACCAGATTCACGACGATTTTGTGCGCGGTAACGGTCTTGTCATCCACGCCTTTGATGGGCATGTCGCTTCGCAGCGTCCCGTGAAAGCGATACTCGTTCGTGTTCGGGCCATATTGTTCAAGCGTTCCGGAAACGAAATCCCCATCATTGAGAAGCGTCTGGTATTCTGTGACGGATACTTCCACCTCGGCTGGATTGTTCGTCCGGTTAAAGATCAGAACCAGGAACACGACCCCCAGCAAGAGGACGACCCAGAGCAGCGCCGTTCGCATTATGTGGCGAAAGTCCATTTCCTCGCCGCGCGGCGGCGCACCACGGCGGGAGCCCTGCGGGCGAGGACCTCGGCTACTCTGTGGCTTCCGACCAGAGGATCGCTCATCTTTCGGTGCCTGACCGTTCCCTACGGAGACTGGCCGCTTGCGACCGGATGTTCGCTCTTCTTTCCCGTTAGGCTTTGGCGTCTGGGCTTGCGGGGACGTACGACCATCCGTGCCAGGTGCCGGTGCAGGCGACTGCTTTTCCGGTGCCGGACTGTTGGATGATCGATCCTCTATTCCGGGACGATCGCTCATCCCAAAATGATCGCCCATCCCGTCGGGGTCATTTGCTTCTCTGTTAGTATTGATAATATCTGACATTCTATAATAGTATGGGCTGTATCTATACAATATACGCGCCCTCATCCGGACGTTTCATGGAATGATTGCTCCCTGCGTCGTCTGCTTCACCCCTCTCCCAGTGGAAGAAGGGCTGGGGTGAGGCGCTCCTACGATGGGAAGCCACCCGGAAACGTCAACGCCCGCACCTTTCTGAGAGTTCGTTAGACGGCTATCACAATAGACGCAAATTCAGACAAATTATTGCGGGAGACTGAGGACTACTGCTTCACAATCTTCCGCACCACAATGCCTTTGGTCGTGGAAATGCAAGCGAAGTAGGTTCCGGAAGGTTGGTTTCGGAGATCGATTACCTCTTCCGAAGCCGAAGAATTGGGCATCTTGATTACTGGTTGACCAAGAAGATTGAATACCTCCACGGTTTTTGTCGAGCCTCGAATAATCACTTCATTTGATGCTGGGTTTGGCGACAGAGCAAGTGAATCGCTGTTGCGCGAATTGTCAACCGCAGAATTCGAATTGAAATCGGAGAGCGCCCTCTTCCAAACAGCGTCGGAGCTTGTTTGGTACGAGGAACCGCCCACAAAAAGATAGGGCCCCAATGGTGTCATCTCTGAGATCCTTGCGTCTGGCGGAATCCCATAGTCAACAGGGGTCCAGCTACTACCCGAGTCGTGGCTCAGATACAAATTATTCTGATACATCGTGGTCTCGACGATGGCGAAGAGATTACCTCCAATTTGGAGGAGTTGGATAACAGGGGCCGGAGCAGTGATGGTACTCCACGACTTGCCATCATCATGGGAAACGAGAACGAAAGTTGAAGATGTCGGCGCATAACGGGTGTTGCCGAATTGGTAGTAGCCACTGACCGAAGAATGTATTGGAAAACCGAACACAGTAGAATCGACCTCGCTCCAACTGCGTGCTGTATCGGTCGATAAGAATGCCGCAGTATCCGTTACAGCGAATAGACTATCGCCGCGCACAAGAACAGTGGACACCTCAAACGGTCCCAGGTTCGGCGGATAAGGAAGTTCCGTCCAGCTTGCGCCATCCGTTGAGGAGCGGTAAATACCGGCTTGAAAACCCAGCACGAGGTCTTTTCCCAGAATCGCAAAGAAAAGAATATTCGTGCTATTTCCGCCCCTCGACGTGATGTTAGCATCGATGTTCCGCCACGTTTGACCTCTATCGTACGACTCCTCGAGTTCGCCTTCGTAACCGGTACCAACCATGTAGAAATTTGGGCTGTCCACAACCAAGTAGCCATAGAAGGATTGATCCACGGGCAACCAGCTTGCACCATAATTTAAGGTGACTTGTAGGCCTTCCATGTCCGTTGCGTATAAGCCTCCCCCCATAGTTTGAAGATTGCCAGCATCGTCATTTGGCAAACCAGCGGGATACCATTGAGATAATGCCGGGAACAACGGCATACCGCTGAACCCCAGAACTGCCAATACGATTATCAGCTTATTCCTCATCATCTCATTCCTTCACCACCGTCCGCACCACCATGCCGCACGGTGTTGCGATGCGTTCCTGCCGATGTAAAAAATAACTCGAATGTGTAAACCCCAATGTTCCGGTAATGATTATCACTCGAGGTAACTCATGAAGTTCCATGAACCTTCATGAGTTCCAAAGTCGTCAAAAACTTTTCCAATCATGCGAAACTTGCCGTTTGGCTGTGGCTCAGGCACAAAGGTTGCAACCGCTTAGCTCACACGACTTTCCATTTCAGCGCCTCTTCCGTAACGTGCGCAAGCAGGCGCAGCAATACAGTCAACCTTTTTTGTTAACAACCACAATTCAACAACACCAATGGCACAAAATCAGCAAAATAACGGCTCCAACCGTAGCATGAACCGGTCTGACAATCCGAATCCATCGAAGAACATTCAGCAGGACCCGCCGCGGACTGGCACCAGTGGCTCCCAGCCCAACCGGACGCAACAGGGCGGTCCGAGTCAGCCAAGCGGCGGTCAACGTTCGAACCAGCAGGGCGGGATGAACAATCGTCCATCGCAATCGAACGTAACACGCCAGTCCGGCAGTAGTGGTTCCGGTAGTAACCGTTAACCACGGGCCACCATGATGAAAGGAGATAAGAATGGCTAATACAAGTAAACGTGGATTTGCCTCGATGGAAGGCGACAAACAACGGACCATCGCCTCGAAAGGCGGAAAGGCGGCCCATGCAAAGGGAACCGCCCATGAATGGACCTCGGACGAAGCTCGCGCCGCCGGCCGAAAAGGCGGGGAAAGCCGGGGAACCCGCATCCGGCCAGACGAGATGGTCGCACATTCGGCGGAGGAGCGATCCTCCGGGCGTGCGCTTGCCGGATCGTATAACGAACACACGCTTGCATCGAATTTCCTTTCGAATGCCGGCCGTTCCCTGCGCACCCCGGCAGGGATGAGCGATCATCCCATCACCTCCGGTGAGCAGCGGATGAGCGATCATCCAGCACACGTGGCAAATCCCCTCGAACCCGCGGGGTCCATACCCTACTCAATTACGGCCTCCGCCTATCAGCACGAGTCATAATTCCGGCTGTGGAGACTAATTCATCGAGCCAGCAGGAGCGATCCTCCCGGGAACCCATCAGCAGGGGCGTTCCAACACACGGACCGGGGGTGCAGGATCATCCAGGGATGAGCGATCGTCCCGAACGGGAAGGAACAAAGCAAACACGGCGCGAACGGCCGCTGCCCGCCGAAGTACGCTCCCTCTCTACTCCGCCAGGTGAACCTTATAACGATGTGCTGCTACGACGGCATGGGCAATGAAATGAAGCGCCCCTCGATATGTTCGAGGGGCGTTTTGCTTTATCGTGCAATTCTCGCATCGGTAATGATTCGTTGTGCTTGAGTTCATGGTCATCGGCGCGGCCTTTGCTCCGTTCGTGGGGCATTCCAAGGCTGTAGAGACAGGGTCGGGACGCGCTCGCTACGATCGCGCGCGAAGATGCCTTGCCCCTACGTTTCGATCACACCATTTTTCATACCCGTATGTCAAAACTCAATAACTTACAAGATGTCTATCTCAATGAACTCCGCGACCTGTATAACATGGAAACGCAGCTCACGAAAGCATTGCCACGCATTGCGAAGTCCGTCTCGCATCCAGAGCTAAAGACGGCCATTGAAAATCATCTCCGCGAAACGGAGCATCACGTCGAGCGGCTCGAACAAGTCTTCGAACTGGCCGGCCAAAAAGTGCGCGGGAAGAAATGTACCGCCATGGAGGGAATCCTCGAAGAAGGTTCCACCCTGATGTCCATGGACATCAACGACAATGCGCTCGATGCCGCAATTATTGGCAATGCACAAAAAGTAGAGCATTACGAGATCGCGAGCTATGGGACGGTCCGTAGTTGGGCGCGGCAACTGGGATTCGACGACCAGGCGGAACTGCTGGAGGAGACGCTCTCCGAAGAGAAGGCTGCGAATGAGAAACTAACGCAACTGGCGACGGAGCTCATCAACGAGGAAGCCTCGCAAGGCGAATCCGCATTCGAAATGTCGCACGATGGCTTCGAAGGCTCCTCGCGCTCGCGCAGCCGGCGATAGAACGCAGCGCGGAGTGGATAGTGGAAAGTGGAAAGTGGAAAGTGGATAGTGCGTAGCGCGTTTTCTTACTCACTATTCTCATTCCACTATTCGCAATAATAAGTAGTAGATAGTGCGGACGGGTTGTTCACGACCCACTATCCACTCTCCACTCTCCACTACAGGGCCTATCCACCTTTGGGAACTTCCAGCGGGCGATCGCGATGGGTGAGGATCCAGTCGCCGTTTTCGACGAGGGCTTCGCGGCCCAACTCGGCAAGGAAGTCCTGCGCCTCGGGGAGCCTCCCGGTATCGATGAGTTCCCTTAAATGATGCTTGGCCCGCGTGTAAAAAATACTCATGCGGGTATATTGTCGCTTGTGCTCGGAAAAAGCGTTCTTCTCCAGATAATGGTGTACCAGCGCAGCCGCAACCGGAAGCACCGCCACGCAGAGGATAATTACCATGTTCGCCGTTCCCCATGCCAATTGGAAAATAGCGAGCGCCAGGGCGGCACCAAACAGTATGGTTACCCTCCGTTCGAGCCGGTGCAACCGCTCATGATCGCGGTGCGCCGCTTTCGAAAAGTATTTGGCCTGGTCTTCCACCCAATGTGTGAGCACAAACCGCAACGCACCCGCGGCAGGCTGCTCGCGTGAACCCTGGTCGGAGGAGGTTTCCATCATCGAGCTTCGCACCGCATTGCGAATCCACTCCAGTTCGCTCTTTTGCTTGCGCAAATAATAATCGGCAACCGATTCTTCGATCCCAGCCAGTTTCCAAAAAAATTGTACACGAAGTCCTTCCGCTAAGGCCCGATAATCTAAGTAGCGCGTTTGGTAACCGCGCCAGTCCGCCCATTTGTAGGAGGCATAGGCACAGACGAACATTCCGAGATACAATGCAATCATGGAAGTTGCCGGCAAGAGGCCCGAATACAATTCGAAAAATACGGCTGCGAGCCAAACGAACGTCAGGAGTATCTGTAGGACCTGAAACGTCCGCTTCTGCGCGCGCTGAGTAAGTCAGTCAGTGATGGCATAGAATGCGCGTATTCCCCGAAGCGGCTCGGGAAGTTCCTTTGTTAAATCCTCCGGAAAAAGATATGCTTCGCTTTCCGTAAAATGGTCCCGCAATTCACTGGAATAGCGTACCGCATCGCTATTGAGCGTCTCCATGCGCTCGTAAATATCGCGGAATGCCTGCTCGGCATCCTCGCGCGAAGCATACTCCGAGGGATAGATTTTGCGCACCGTGAACGGCTGCTCGGTGGTGTTCGGATTAGAGTGCCGCGGCGTAACAATCTGATACACCGGGCCGCAATCCGGCGCGTCCAGCTCACTGTGGGTCCGTGCATAGGGCGCGGGAACTCCTTCCAACTTGAACCGAACAATCTGAGACGTTCCACCGACTTTATTTAAATGGACTCCATCCCACAGCGCAAAAAGAATGGTGCTGTGGGAAGCGAGATAGGCGCCGACTTGCGCGTATTGCTGTTCTCGCGCCGGGCCGTGCGGCACCACCTCTTCCGGCATCCGATTTGACATGAGCGGAAGCTCAAAGGAATGCTCGGCCTGCGCCAGCAGTGCTCGGAACTCGCCAAGCGACTCCGCCGCAAAATCGGCTTCATAGAGATCGCGGGCCATCGGCAGCACCACGACAAGCCGAAAGCCCAGTTCGAGCGCAACCCGCGCCGCAAGCCGGTCTGAGCCTTCGGCAAGCGAGTTCAGAACGACGAATGGTGTCGATGGATAGAGTTCCCTGAGCCGCTCGAATTCCGAACGAAGGGAAGCTTCGAGCGAAGTTACGTCTTCCGGCCTCACATCTCGGTGGCCGGTAATACCAATGATGAGCGGAAGTGGTCCGGCAATGTGTTGATCATGGTTTCGGCGATGGGGTTTCGCTCCCAGTTCGAGATCGATGAACGCTTCGACCGCACTCTCTTGAGTCGCGGCAGGCCGCAACACTTCATCGATCACTGCTTCTCGGGTAGTCTCCATCCTGGGAAGATACAATTATTTTGGGAAAATCTATCCATCTTCCCCTTCCTCCAGAAGTGCCTTCCAGAGCTTTGTAGAAGGAATTTGCAGGTGTTGGTTTTTCGCAAGATACCACTCCCAACCCCCTCCTTCTTTAGGAGGGGGCTTAGAGCATAAGCCGTTTTAACACCGCCAGGTTTTCGAAATCTTCGGTCATCGCTTCATCTTTCGGTGTTTCGAGGATTTTGGGAATGTGAGCGAGTCGCGCATCATTCATAAGCAGTCGAAATCCACCAATGCCGATCTCGCCTTTACCGATATGCTCATGCCGGTCCCCGTGGCTGGCGAGCCCCTTTTTCGAATCGTTCGTATGAATGCAGACGAGCTTCTCGAACCCGACTTTGGAACCAAATTCGTCGAAGGTCTTCTCCCACACATCGGGCGTTCGGAGATCGTAGCCGGCGGCAAAGAGATGGCACGTATCGAGGCAGACCGCCATGCGGTCCGGATCCTTCACCTTCGACATAATCATGGCAAGATGTTCGAACTTCTGCCCCACCGCGGAGCCTTGCCCGGCCGTGCCTTCGAGAACCGTTTTCGTCTTATAGCCGGGCGTTCGCTCGTGAATCCAATTGATGGCTTTCACAAAATTCGTGATTGCGGATTCCTCTCCACTCCCGCCGTGGGAACCCGGATGAAAGACAAAATATTCAACGCCTAAGGCATTCGCGCGTGTCAACTCGTTCCAAAAGCTTTGCCGAGAAGTCTCCTGTATTTTTGCGTCCGAGGCGCCGAGATTTAGCAGATAGCAGCCATGCGCTACCAGCGGCCCTTGTTTCCCCCATCTCTTACGGCGAGCGCGAAACGCGTTGGCGTCCGCTTCCGTAATTTCCTGCGTCGCGAACCACTGCTTATTATTCTTGACAAAGAGCTGGAACGTATCGATACCGAGCTTTTCCGCGCGATCGAAGGCGGTTACGAGCCCACCGGCGGTCGAGACGTGCGCGCCGAGCAACGGTTCACTCTTTTTCTTTGGCATCGCTTACGGTATAAAAAAGGCCGCGATGTCTCGCGGCCCTATATAATTTCGTTCCTTCGTGCCGATTATTCGTTTTCGACGTACATCTTGATGACTTCCGCGGCGCGACCCGGATTTGCGCCCTGCGCTTGAATCTGCGCTGGGGTTTTTCCACTGGCATCAGGCAAATTCACGATTTTGTCAACCACGTCCATACCATCAACCACTTGTCCAAACGCCGTGTACTGGTGATCCAAGTATCCGGCATCCGCGACACAAATAAAAAACTGGCAGGAAGCAGAGTTTGGGTCCTGTGCGCGGGCCATCGAAAGAATCCCTCGTTCATGGTGGATATTATTGAACTCGGCCTTCAACATGCGGGGACCACTGCCCGTACCATCGTTCGAGTAATCGTTGTCCTTCGTATTCGGGTCACCGCCCTGGATCATAAAGCCTGGAATGACGCGATGGAAATAGGTGCCGTCATAGAAATGGCTGTTGGCAAGTTCGATAATGTTCGCCACGGTGTTGGGCGCGACTTTTTCGAAAAGCTGAAGTTTAATGGTGCCCTGCTTCGTCACAATGACGAGACGACGGTTAGGATGCGAGGTATATTTGTCCAATTTGGTACCGGTGATAGGTGGTTTATAATCCGATTGGGTGCTGGTGATCGTTGCAGCGTGAGTAAAAGAAGCGGCCGTGGAAAGCACAATGGCTACCACAGCACTTGCGATGGTAAACTTAAGACTATGTTTCATTTGGATCGTTCGAGTACGAGAAAATAGAAAGTAGCGCCCTTATAGCCATATTCTGAGCCCTTCGGTTCCAGGGTGGGTCGGGCTGGAAGCACCGACCTACGCGAGAAAGCACCGACCTACAAGCCCAACCTAATTTTTATCGGCCACGTTCAGGTCTTTAATATCGGTAAGCTGGAAATTGCCCTGCCCATTTCGCTCTTCGAAGTGGAATACGCGGTGTACGTTATTCGCATACGTCCAGGTCTCGGTCGGGGCATCGCCGGGAATGAACGTCCGCTCGATATTCGTCGGCGGACCGTACAGGAGATAGACACGGCCGCGATCGGTCATTGCGCCGTTCAGCATATTACCGGTGGCGAAATTAAAATCCGCGTAGTCCACGCGCTGGTAGAACGTCGCCATGCGCTCGTTGAAGGCAGAGCCGGGCGTAGGGTCCTCTTTGCTCCAGAAGGCATAAAGCTTCTGGGTCATCTCCTGCTTCGTGCCGGAATTGATGGCCTGGATCTGCTGGGGCGTTGCAATGAGTGGCAGCGGATCGATCGCGTCGGTCGGGTCTTCGAGCGACAGCGGCATATTTTGCCAGATAAGTTGGAAGGTGTTCGCCTGCGTTTGCTCGGCATTCGCGGCATGCACCTTCACGGAGAACTCATAGTTCCCTTGCTGGAATTCATCGCCGGGTACATGGAAGACGGCCGTCCATTCATCCGAATCGCCCGACGGCACTAAGGTATAACGCAAGATACTATCGGCGTTGGCAGCCGCCAGCTTCATTCCCTGATGGAGATCGCCCACATCGAGCACGGAATGATACCGCGCGCCGGTATCCGCGGGATTGATCAGGTTCGTAACCTGCCGGACGCTGATCTCGACGGTAGGCTCGGTTCCCAACGCCTTCGCCAGCCGGAACGAAACCGTACCCGTCACATTGCGGCTGAACATATAAGTATTGGACTGCGCGCTGGTGTAGAACGCCGGTCCGTTCGAGCTATCGGCAAGCTGGATGTCACCAATTTCTATTCCTTTCGAGGATGCAACATTCGCGAAGGTGGGCACACGCAATTCAGCGGGCTGCGGGCGAAGCACCATGCGATCGATGTCGTCCCGCACTTCAACCTGCAGCGTATAGTGCTTGCCGGAATTCAAAACCGGAAGCGAAACCGGAATGCTCATCGCGTGCCATCGGGTTTTCGAGGTGGACTCATCGAACGTGCTGGCAAGCAGCGTGTCAATAATATTTTTTGTCGCCACGGGCTGCGGGTTCCCGGCCTCGTCCACTTCCACGGTGACATCGCGGACTGCAAAATACTCGCCATTGCGGGCGTGAAGAAATGAGAACATAGAATTGGCCGTCGTCAGGCGCACATCGGCGGTGTGACCGTCCGGCGATTGGATGACGCTCGCCATCACCGGATCGCCATAATCGAAATACATACGGGAATCATCCGAATGCCAATGCGAGTGCATTCGCTGCGCCCACGCCTGGCTAATCGTTCCCATGAGTGCCCCCATTACCAGATATCCCACGGTTCTCATCTTCATGCTTTTCTCCTGTCGTTCAAAACTACTTCACCGGTACTCCACTATTCCAACCTCCGCTAATACGGAATCCTCAATGCTTAATTCTTAATTGTAAATTATTAATTGTCCAGGGCGCCTTCCAGGATCCATTGCCTAATGCCGGCGCGCTGATTATCGTTCGCGATGATTTGGCCCACGGGATGATACGTACCGGCATCCAGCACCTGGACCAGCAGCGACGTGGTGTCGTGCGGAATCGCAAGGTTCGGGGTATTGATGATACTGATGTAGGAGCTCAAATCAACTCCTCCGGATTGCGTCCCGACATCATGGCAGCCGGGGTTATTGCACGCAAGCGTTAAATACGGCTGGACCTGCGCCTTGAAACTCACATTTTTGGCCGGAAACACAATCTGGTTCGGGCTGGTAATATCGCCCGGAGAGCAGCCGGCAATAATTGCGAGAATCACAGCCGGCGCCAAAAATAGCGCTACTTTCATCGGAATCGGTTTCAACGGTTCGTTTGACTGCTCTCATTCCAAAATGGAGATGAATAATTCCTTAGAATACTCCCCCTCCTAAAGAAGGAGGGGCAGGGGGTGGTTACATCGATTGTAAAAAACCACCCCCAGCCCCTCCTTTTATAGGAGGGAGTAATCAGCATTATAGAAGGTGCCATCGGCTTCGGTTGTATTTTTGTAGCCGATGACTGCCTCACGCAGCGTGACGTTTCCGCTCATCGCCATTGCGCTTGTCGCAGTAGGCGCGGCGCTGCACCTGATGCAGCCGGTGCTCCTGCCGTTCGTGGTGGCGCTGTTCCTCTCCAATATTTTCCGTCCGGTGGTGGCTTGGCTTCGGGCGCGGCATATACCGATGGCCGCCGCGCTCATCGTCGTGCTGATCCTGGTCGGTGCGCTGCTATCCGGAATAACCATGGTCGCCATTTCGAGCGTGCAGTCACTAATTGCGGCGCTGCCACGGTACGCGCTCCGGTGGAATAATTCCATTCTGCCAGCCCTCGAAAATCTCTTCTCGAACACTCCCGCAGCCTTCCAGGACCAGTTGCGCTCGCTCCAGTGGGCTAACCTCGTGCAGACCTCCACCGTATTTTCGTTCCTCTACGCCGGTGCGGGCGGATTTCTTTCGGTCCTCAGCGATTTGGGCCTGATCCTGCTCTTCATGCTCTTTATCTTAGGCGGGCAGGGTCTCTTCGATCGCAAAGTACGCGTGGCCTACCCGAATTCTGCCGACGAACTCATTGGCGTGATTAAGCGCATCGACGCGAAGACCGAGCGGTATTTTATCACCGTAACCGGGATCAACATTGTGAGCGGCGCTTTAAGTGCGATGGTCCTCATGGCCTTTGGCGTGGACCTCGCGCTGCTGTGGGGACTCCTCACGTTTCTCGTAACCTTTATTCCGACCATCGGCTCGATCATCGCCCTGGTGCTACCCATTGGGGCGGCATTCCTTCAATTCGATCAGCTCTCGACTCCTATTTTTCTAACCTTCGTGCTCGTCCTGGTGCAATTCCTCTGGGGCAGCGTGCTCACGCCCCGCATTATGGGCTCCAGCCTAGACTTAAGCCCGCTCCTCGTGCTTATTTCCCTCATCTTCTGGGGATGGGTCTGGGGGCCCTGGGGCATGGTGCTCTCCGTTCCCATGACCTCCATGATCAAAATCGCGCTCGAAAGTGTACCCTACACGCGCCCCATCGGCATCCTCATGAGCGCGACTGGGAAACCGTCGTAGCTCATCATGGCCTGAGCGCCTTAGCAACTCATGGAACCCAAACTTTCCTTACTGCGCTGCCCGTGCACTCGAAATAAAAGCCGCCGGGAAGTTGTGGTTTTTCCGCAGGTGTGCCGCGGTAGAGAAGCCGACCCAGAACATCGTAAATTTCCAGCGCATTCGAATGTTGGCTTAAAACCGGCGCTGGGTTAACCACCGCTATATCTGAAAGCGGTCGTCGAAACAAACCATATATCTCGCTTCCAGCAAAGATATAGTTATCAAATTCAATTAGCGACGATGGATCAACCCCCGGCGGCCAACCTTCATCAAATGATTGCCATGTTAAGCCATAGTCTTTCGAACTGACGACTGTATACTCCATTCCTGCAATTACGATCCCATTGACCGTAACCAGGGACAGCGGGCCATGGTAAAAGAGAGAAGTGTCTAACCTCTTCCATGTCAATCCTAAATCGCTCGATCGATATAATCCCCCCGATGTGCCAGCAAGAACTGTTTTGCCGACCACAGCGAGGGAACGGACTACATCTTCGATCTGCCTGTTCGTAGTAAGGCGAACCGTATCCCAGGAATTTCCGTCGTTAGTCGTTCGCAAAATGTATTCTGCTTCAGTCCCCGCAAGAAGAAGGCTGTCATATTTTGCGAAAGAAAAAACTGGCTGCAATGAAAGAGGCAATAAGCTGGACGTGTCATACGCCCAATTCCTGCCGCTATCTGAGGAACGAATAACGCCATTATTACTCGCGAAAACAAAGCTATCTTTTGCAATAAGCGCCGGAATATATTTCGATGCTAAATTCAGCCAGTTGCTTTGTTGCCAAGAAGCACCGCTATCCGAAGAGAAAAAGATATAATTATAGGTTGTACCACAGAGAAGGATATTGCCAATGGAAGCTATTGAGCTTGCACCGTCACCGCTTGGCAAGCCAGTAGAGGCATCGTGCCAGGAAAAGCCACCATCGCTAGTCCATCCCATTTGCCCATTATATCCGCTGATATAAAGCCTACTTGCGAAGCTCCAAAAACATCCGGCTCCGTTATCTGCGAAGGAGGGAACCTTA
>JAKAIL010000067.1 GCA_021825235.1 Bacteroidota bacterium
AAGACTTTCTAACTATGAAACGTTGCTTCTATCTTCTTACCTTTTTTGTAATCACACTGTTTTTTACCCCTCGCTCGTGGGCGCAAACGGGAGTCAATTCCTCCGGAACGGATTTCTGGCTCCAGTTCATGCCGAACGGTGCCGGCAACGGAAACACCGACGTGTACGAAGACCTGTTCGTTGCAAGCGGTACCGATAATAAAGTTACATTTAGCGGTGGCGTCGCAACCAAGACCATTACCATGACGGCCGGTTCGGTGTACGATTACTTCTGCCCAAACGTGATGAACTCGACCGATGAAGTACCCCAGCCCGATGCCATTCACGTCACCAGCCAGAACCCGGTCGTGATCTATGGGTATTCTACCTGGGGTAACGTCCAGGGGCAGGGCGATTCTCCAGACGGATTTCTCGCCTTGCCGACCACGGCGTATGGCACGGAATACTATACCGTAAATTTCCCGGATAATTATGTCTTCGGCAACATGCCGGGCGAATTTCTGATTACGTCCCCCTATGATGGAAATCAAATAACGATTACCCCGGCCGCCGTGACGAAGGGCGGAAAACCCGCAAACGTGCCGTTTAATATTACGCTTCAAAAAGGAGAAACGTATCTCGTCCAGTCACCGGGAACGGATTTCGGGAACAACGATCTGACCGGCACGCTCATCGTGAGTTCAAAACCCATTTCGGTCCTGACGGGTCACCAAATTTCTTCGGTTCCCACCGATTGCGGATGCAGTTCTGCAGATAATCTGTTTGAAATGATCCCGTCCGTGGACCGTTGGGGGACGGAATATTTCGATGAGCCTATGGCCGGAAAGACTATTGCCGGGGATTACCTTCGGGTACTCTCCGCGGAAAATGGTAACCAAATCACCTATAACGGTAATGGACCTCTGATTCTGGACTCGGGACAATATTCCGATATTCTCCAAAATACGATTCCAATGGTGCTAAAATCTATTAATCACAAACGATTTATCGTTGCGCAGTATTCGTATTCGCAGGGAATGTTCGGCGATCCCGGATATTCCGATCCGTGGATGGTCCTGTTTACACCACAAGAGCAATTTGAAACGGAGATGATTTTCCGAACGCCCACTTCCACGCGCGGCGCGTTCACCAATTATTTGACGATTATTTCGCGGGAAGACTCGATCTCGAAAATTACGATTAACGGGCTACCGATTGGGACGTTTCCGCAGGTGGGAAATGCCGTCTTCGCTGGAACGAATCCACAGATGGGCGCGCGCCGCATTCTGCTTGCCGCACAGCCCCAGAATTATATTGCCAAAGGTCCGGAACCATTCGGCATGTATCAATATGGGTTTTCCGACTACGAAGGCTATGGCTGGCCGACGGGCATGGCCCAGCGCCTGATCAGCCCCGATACGCTGCCACCGCTCGCCCAAACGCTGGATAGTAATTGCGGCGACTACGCCGTTCGCTATACCGAGCCGAGGATCAAGGAGAACGGCTATTCCTTCAACGACACTCATATCGCCTCCATCTCGATGATTACGGCCGCGAACGATCCTCGCTGGCCCACGCCTTCGTACAACTATACCTTCACGCCGGACCCCAATTTCCAGGTTGCCGATAGCGTGTACAATGGAATGCTCACGGTAAACGATCCCACGAAGGACGCGTATGCCGCGATCTTCGCCGTCGATTTGGCCGGGAACGATACCATTTATCAGTATTATTATTACGCCCCCAAGGTCGCCTTCACGCCAACCTCTCCCTACGATTTCGGTACGATTCTCGACGGGACCGATAGCTGCCGAACCATTACCATTACCAATATACAATCGGGCGGGGAGTTTAAGGCGGAGTTCGATTCTATTGGTGGCTTTGCGAAGGGCGGGAACTTCGATGTAACACCAACGACCCTT
Source organism: Bacteroidota bacterium (assembly GCA_021825235.1). Lineage (GTDB taxonomy): Bacteria > Bacteroidota > Ignavibacteria > Palsa-1295 > Palsa-1295 > PALSA-1295. The sequence goes on from JAKAIL010000067.1 coordinate 1,902, forward strand.
TCGCCCATCGACAGCGGACGGTCCATTACACTCAATGTTTGCTTCCACGCCACGGATACCGGCGTTCAATCGCTCGATAGCCTATACGTTACCGCCAAATGTGTGAACTACGTGTTCCCCGTTACTGGCTCCGCCGTAACGCCGCTTATTTATGCCAATGACCTTGCCTTTGGCGAAGTCGATAGCGGGAAGACGCGCTGCAAGCAACTTACCATTCAAAATCCCGGCAAATGGCCGTTGACGATTACTCGGCAGGACCTGACGAACGATCCCAACTTTTCCGTGGACCCGAATCAAACGTTCCCGATTGTCATTCCGCCGAATGGAACGGTACAGGTCCTCTATTGCTTCCACCCGCAATCGTGGGGAAGTTTCTCGAAGCGGGTAACCTTCTTCAATCTGAACCCGACGGAATTCCAGCATTCGATCAAGGATACCGCGCTGCTCACCGGAATTGCTACGCCAGCAGGAGCGCAGCTAACATCGTATCTGAAAACCTTCACCGTTTCCTGCAATGATACGACTGTGAATGACACGGTGTTCAATAATCTTCTTGCCAATAAGACTATTGACAGCATCGTTTTGGTAGGACCGGATGCTTCCTATTTTACGCTTACGGACAATACCGTCTATCCCTTTACCCTGAAGGGCGATACCGGAAACACAATACCCTTCCAAGTTACATTCCACCCGACGCTCAACGGCCTCGACCTGACACCGCGGCAAGTGGTTGTCCAGGTACATGCGGCTCCGGAGAATGGCCCACAACCTGCACTCACGATTCATGCGCAGTTGGTTACGCCGATCGTACAGCTATCGTCAACGTCGGTGAATTTGGGGACCACGCTCATCAATGAGATCACGAAGCCAAAGACCTTCGAGATCCGGAACACCGGCAATGCACCGTTAACGATTACATCGTATACTGTAGGCGGTGCGAACCCGGGTCTGTTCACATTTGCCCCAACGCTTCCGGATACTATCGCTCCCGGCGACTCGCAAACCGTTACGGTAACAGCCGTAAGTGCCACAGAGGGATCCTTTTCTGCCACGTTCGGCAGTGGTACGGATGCTCCGTGCAACAGCGTAACTGGAACGGTTACCTTTAAGGCGAATAGCGTCGGCGCGACCTCGCAGGGAACCGTTCACCCCGTAACCTATACGGGTGGCTGCCGCTCGAATACCCAAAATGCCTTCTTTGCAAATTTGAGCACCAGCGATACGATCACCGTCGATAATGTCGCTATTGCAAATGCGAATGGCTTTAACGATGCGCTGGATTTCAGCCTGACCAATTCTTATCAGAATTACAAGGTAGGGCCGCAGGACACGCTATTCGTTCCGGTGCAATTCCAACCGCTCGCAACCGGCCCCCGAATGGCCGCGATCATCTTTACCGTCACTGGAAAGCAAGCCAACGGCACTATCGGGACCTGGAGCGATACGGATACAGTATCGGGTATTGGCGCGGCAGTCTCGCGCGAAATTGGCGTGGGGAGCCCAACGGTGCTGCAACAATATCACGCTCAGCCAAACGGAGGTATTAGTATTCCGATCGTCGTCAATACGCCGATCGATATGAACGCGCCAACGAATGGGACGACCGAGGCGTACGGCTATCAGTTCGATGTGAGCTGGCGGCGCGATGCGTTCGAATTTGTATCGAGTTCCGCCGCTACCGTGGATGCCCCGACGTATAATACCACGACGGATATGGAGACGCGCCACGTTCATTTCGAATCGTCCACCCCGCTCACCAATGTGAGTACGCTTGTCACGCTGAACTTCAAGGCAATGGTGAGTAAAACCGATACCACCGGGATTCAGATTTCGAATGTGTCCTGGCTGGGTAAGGATACGATCCCACTCTGCTATGTGACCGATACCCTGCTCAATGGCTCGCAGGTGCTCGATCCCGTCTGCGGGACCAACACGCTGCAGACCTACATGAACCTGGGCGGCATTAGTATTGACGGAATCCATCCGAATCCGGCAAGCACTTCGACGCAAGTGGATTACCGGCTGGCAACGGGACGATTCATCACCATCGCGGTGTACGATGAGCTGGGCGATCCGGTGAAGCAACTGCTTTCCATGGATGCCGAGACGAGCGGCGCGCACTCCCTGCAGTTCTCCACGGACAATCTGCCATCTGGAACCTATTTCTGCCGCATCACGGACGGCCATTTCGTGATGACCCAGCAATTCCAGGTAGCGAAATAAATCCTGGATTCCCTCTCCCTCCGGGGAGAGGTTCCCAATTCCCTCTCCCTCGGGGAGAGGGTTAGGGTGAGGGTGATCGGGAATCGACCGGCAAATTAAGACCTTGGGACGCTGCGACGGCCAGTTCGTCGCAGCGTTCGTTTTCTGGGTTCCCGGCATGGCCTTTCGTCCACTGGAAGGCGATCTGATGCTCATCGAGCTTGGGTATCAGCCGCTGCCAGAGATCGATATTCATCACCGGCTTTTTATCCGCTTTTCGCCAGCCTTTGCGCTGCCAACTTTGGAGCCAGCCTTTGGTAAGGGCATTCACGACGTATTCCGAATCCGAGAAGAGCGTAACCTCGCAGGGACGCTTCAGTGCTTCGAGCGCCATAATCACGGCAAGCAGCTCCATACGATTATTCGTCGTATTTCGGAACCCGCCGGAAAGCTCGCGCCGCCGGCCCGAGCTATCGATCAGGATCGCCGCATACCCGCCCGGCCCGGGATTGCCGGAGCATGCACCATCGGTGTAGATGGTAATGCGGGGCCGGCGAAGTGTGCTCAGGGTAGAGGGTAGCGGGTAGAGAGTAGAGCTACTGCTTGCCATTCCGACGTTTCTTAAGGGTAATAATCAAACTGCTAAGCATTCGAGTAATCGCATCGACTTCTTTCCATACTACCGCAATCTCCTTTTTTGTACAGTATTCTAGATCGACGCAAAGGATAAGAGGGGTTTCAAATTCGAAACGCGAACCTCGGGCCATGGAGAGATGATGAATGTAATCGCCTTCGTGGATTCGGCCATATCCCTCTGCAATGTTCGCTGGAACCGAAAGTACGGCGGAACGGAGTTGCGCCGCAAGCCCGTACTTCTCTTCTTTTGGAAGGGTCCCAGAAAACAGATAGATCGTTTTAACGAGGGCGCGGCTCCGCTTCCACACTTCGAGTTCCCGATAGCTTTCTAGCACGTGCGCACAAACTCCTGAAGATACGAATACGTTTCCCCTCCACCCTCAGCCCCCTACCCTTAGGCGCGCAGCGTCACCTGCGTAATCTCCGGCGGGCAATTCAAGCGGAATGGAACTCCCACCACGCCAATGCCGCGGGAAACGTACATCTGTGTTTTCGAATTCGAGTCCTGCGGCAAGTAGAGGCCACTGACATATTCCGAAGCCAGCGTGCTGAAGGCAATAGCGGTCCGGCCAAAGCGGGCCAGAACGATTTGGCCGCCATGCGTATGACCCGAAAGGACCAGGCCCACATTCGTTCGAGCAAAATCTTCGAACTTATAGGGCTTGTGACATAGAAGGATACTCGCAGCGTTCTCCGGGATCCCCTGCCACGCAGCTTCGATGTGCGGTGCCGGCTTGCCCTCCACATATTGAGTGACAGTTTTCGAATCGTCATCGTCCACGCCGATCATGTACAGCGACTGGCCGTCGAGGGTAAAGCGCGTATTCTCGTTGCGCAACACTTTGATTCCCGCCTGTTCCACGCCACGGCACACACGGTCCACGCCAGCATAATAATCGTGGTTCCCGGTGCAGGCATAAACGCCATAGGGCGCTCTCAACTCGGACATCGCTTCGGCAAACGGATTTACTTCCTCCACTTCGGAGGTAACGAAATCGCCCGGAATCACGATGAAGTCGCTCCGGAGCGAATTGACAATTCCCGCAATTCGCTTAAGTTCCTTAAGGTCCATGAAGGGACCCGAATGAATGTCACTCAGGAAGGTGATCGTTTTGCCATCGAATGCTTTGGGAAGATTAGGGACCGTAAACGTCCGGCGCGTAATCTGAATGTCATTGCGCTGCAAAATGCCGCGCGTAAACCCCGTGAGCGCGAAACCGCTGATGCCGAGCACGCTCGTGTGAATAAATGCGCGGCGCGAAAGCCCGTGGGTTTTTCCTTCTCCCTCTGTAACAATCTGGTCGTTTGGTTCCAAATCCATTTCCTATTCCGCAGCTCCTTCCAGTGCGATCTCTCCCTCTGCAAGTATCGCTTCTTCACCGAGTAATTCCTGAGGCTCCGCATCCTTCTGCTTGCGCAGGCTTGCGATTCTGGCTCGAATCCATCCCATCCCAAGCCGATCCCGGCGGCGCCAGAGCGAAAACGGCATAAGAATAACGGCCCACATAAACAGGAGTGCCTGCCACACTGAGAACGGATAAAGCAAATCCCGCGTAACTAAAGTCAATTCGCCATGGAGTTGCCCGCGAAAATAAATAAACACGAACGGCAGGTCCATCGCGATAAAAAGGATGAGGGCAATTCGCACCAGCACCGGCCCGATCTGCGGGAAATCCCGGCGAAGGATGCGCCGAAAGTTCACGAAAACATACCGGTGCAGGCCGATCGAAACCAGCAGTACGAAGAAGAATGCGAGATGCTGCGACTCTTTGGATGGCATTGTTGTAACCGTGACGGCTGGATTACGGAGGTCCATAGCCAGCCATCCGGGGCATGATACGCCCCAAATAACCGATTTTCGCCCCGCTCTGTTCGCTTTCGAGGGATGAAAAAAAGCTCAGTCGTGTTGCCCGAAGCTGCATGACCTCTGAGCATGACGAGACCACCCACCCGGAAGGCGCGGAATACCCCGAACATCGGACCTTTCGGGTACGCAGTTGCCTGCTTGCTCTGCTCATTGCCGTTGTCGCGTTCATCCTGATCGTCGTGCTCTTCGATCAGGTCATTATGCCGTGGTATGTCCAGAAAGGAGCGGTAGCCACGGTGCCGCAGGTGATTGGAGATAAAACCGATACGGCCGTTGCGGTGCTCAAGCGCGCCGGATATAATCCCATCCAGTACGAAGTCCGCTTCGATGACAAGGCTCCGGAAGGCACGATCATCCGCGAAACGCCGGAAGGCGGCGAAGAGACGAAACCGGGACGTAAGGTTTTCCTCATTATTTCCGGCGGGAAGGAAATGGCTCTCGTACCGAACCTCCTCGGTATGTCCATTCGCGATGCCCGAATGCAGCTCATAAAATCGAATATGACGCTCGGCCGGGTGGACTATGCCTACACGGACAGCGCCAAGGACGGCACCATTTTCCAGCAATCGCCGCCACCGAATTTAAAAACGTCCACCAGCACATTGGTTACCGTAACTATTTCGCAAGGACCGCTGCTGGGCCGCGTCGTGGTCCCGGACCTTTCGAAGCTTTCGCTTTCGGATGCCATCGCCAAACTCAACAGCGTGGGGCTCCAGGTGGGAAAAGTTAACTACCAAAATGGCACGCCGGAAAATCAGGTCCTCGACCAATATCCGGAGTCTGGCGAACTCGTCAATCAGGGAGCGACAGTGGACCTTTTCGTGGCGCGCGGCGGAACTCCGACGCCGACTTTGCCGTAAGGCCTGGCGCGGAATTCACTTTCCGCTCCTCTCGAACATGACCGAAACCTACGATTTCGCAATCGGGTGGCTGTGGGAGTACGACGAACCGTTCGTGCTCGCGCTCGAAGAAGAAGCGCAGCACGCGCGCGATTTGGACACCTATCAGGTCCGGGAATTTAATGTGGAAGAAACCATTGAACGGGTGCGCCATCGCGCGCTGCGGTTCCGGCTCTTCCTGGATCGCGCCTTCGATGTGGAACCGCGATTTGTACAGCTCGGGAAGCTGATTCTCGCGCATGGGGGCGAGGTAGTGAATTCCTACGAGCGAACGGTCGAAGCCATTGACAAAGCCACAATGCACCTGGAGTTCCTTTCAGCGGGACTCCACGTACCGTTTACCATCATCATCTCCCCTTTCCTGGAACGCGAGAACATTGGGCTTACCATCGAGGACTTAGCGCGACTTGGCCGGCCCTTTATTATAAAGCCTGCAAATACGACGGGCGGCGGCATCGGTGTGGTGACGGGCGCGGAAACCCTGCTCGACGTCATCCAGGCGCGAAAAGAATTCGGGAACGACAAGTATCTCCTGCAAGAGCATATCGTTCCACGCGAGATTCAAGGCCGCCGATGTTGGTTCCGGTGCTTTTTCGTCTATGGCAAAGTGTTCCTGGCCTGGTGGGACGACCTCACGCACCTCTACGACCTTGTTACGCCCGATGAAGAGCATTTCTATAAACTCCGCCCACTCCGCCGCATTATGCGCACCATTGCCCGCATTTCCGGCCTTAATTTCTTCTCCAGCGAAATTGCCCTGCGGCAGGCGACGCCCTACGAGCCTTCGCGCTTTATCGTCGTGGACTACGTAAACGACATGTGCGATATGCGTTCCCGCACCCATGCCGCCGATGGACTTCCGGAACCATTATTCAGCGGCATTATCTCCCGGCTGGCGCTCGAAGCAAGAAAGCTTGCGGTTTAACGATCAATTCTATCATTCCGCTCGTTTTCGGAATGATGGGGAAAATGATCTCGCCGAGAAAACCATGGGGAATTGCCCAAGGCTCATGCGCGCTCCTTTGGAACGCAATTGGAATCCAAGTTCCATAAACACTTACAAGGAGACTTTTTCTATGAAACCAGCTTTTCCATTTTCCTTCCCGCGATGGTCCATGCTTTTCGTTGGGCTTACCGCGTTTCTTTTCCTTCAATCCTGCAGCACCACCACTCGGACGGCAACGGCAACGTATTACCCTTACGGCACCTCTACGTACTCGGCGGTGTACACGCCGCCTTCGTGGGCGCCCAGCACCACGGGTCTTAACCTGGTGAAGTATTACTACCTGCCGGATTGCGATGCCTACTACGATGCGTCCAGCCAGCAGTTTTTCTCCAGAAGTAACGGCACCTGGATTTCCAGCTCGACAGTTCCCAGCACCTGCTCGAATCTGGACCTATCCACGGCGTATGTCGTCATGCTGAACTCGAATACAAATCAGCCGTGGCTCAACAATGCGTTTTATGAGTCCAACTATCCGCCGCAATCGTATAGCGCCTACGGGAACATTGTGCTGGGGCACAATCTCATCGCCGGCCTGCCGGCGGGTTATTCGGTATCCGCGCGAGGATTCAACGAAAACACGAACAGCGTGATCTTTGCCGAGCAGGAGCCAAACGGAACCGTTTATGCTTTGCAAAATATACCAATGACTTCGATTTCCACCTATATGCCGCCTGAGACACACGTCTATTACTATGGCGGCGGCTATCCGAGCCGATAACTTACGCGATTCGTTCGATGACGGCGAGCATACGTCCGGATTTGGGTCCGCTCCGCCGGTAGGAATGGAGCCACTCATCGGTCATGGTACATAGTGGCGAAACCTCGATCTGTGCGCTGGGAATCCTGGCATAACGCAATTGATCGAGGTTCGCACCTTTTAGATCGAGGAGGAACTTACTACCCTCGAGTGCGACCAAATGCTTCTCATCGAAGAGCGTAGCGACTTCCAGCCCGACTTCGTACTTTTCGCCGGAAGCGGAAGCACCAATGAAGGCGTAGAGGTTTTGGGGATCGGTTCCAAGCTCGGCCATTTGGCGAATGGTAGCCAGCACAATCATCTGCTCGGTTCCCCTCCAGCCGGCGTGGACGGCGGCAATCAAGCCAGACCTGGGATCATAGAGCAGAATGGGAGTACAATCGGCTACCGTAACGCCGAGCAGGACGTTGGAATCCGCCGTGATCAGGGCATCGTTTTCTTTTACGATACCTTCCTCGCCATGAACAACGGTTACATTCGGCGAATGGACCTGGTTTTGATAGACTGCCTTCGTTTCAACAGGAACACCTATGGACTGAAAGAACAAGCGGCGGTTTTCGTCCACATTCGCCTGCACATCACCGACATGACTGCTCAGGTTCATGCCGTAGGGTTCCGGCGAAACGCCGCCCAAGCGTGTCGATTGCGCTGCAATAATCTCCGGGAACTGCTGAAAGATTTCTGGCCGAATGATCAACCTGGATTCCTCTGATTATGTTGAGTGATGTGAAATGAGTATCACCAGAACAAAAAATACTTTCCAAAAATCCTAAGAAAAAAAGAGTGTACAGAAAAACGAGAGGATTATCCTGTCATTCCCGCGAAGGCGGGAATGACAATTCTACGACTTCTTCAGTGAACAAAGTAAAATCAGCATTCTCAGCGTAATCCGGGTTTACTCGATCGTAATAAGCTCTTTCCGCCTTCGGTGCGCCTGCTCTCGGCGATACTTGGGACGCTCCTGCAAGTAGTTTTCGAGGATAGCTCGGACTTCGAAGAAATCGTTGAACGGATGATGCGGAATCCCCAATTCACCACATTGGCGCTTAAGATCGCGAGTGGCAAACACCACATCGGCGAGCGAGGAAGGGCACCAGTCCGAATAGCCATCGCCGAGATAGACGATGGTATCGCTCTCCTCACTGGTGGTAATCATTCCGGCACACTTGCAGGAAGCGCAGTGCTTGCAACCTTCCCGTTCGTGCTCGAAGGTTACGTCAAGCGTTCCCAGATCATTCCGTTCAATCGTATTGGTCCAAATCGGGATATAACCCAGTCCAACTCTTGCAAGTATTTGCCGAATATAAATACTGAAGCCATCGCTGACAATCGTAAGGGGAATGGAACGCTCTCGGCAGAAGCTCACGAATTCCACAAATCCCGAACGAAGAACCTGGGCTTCGATAATCGCCTCGATTCCGATATCGGTAATATCGCGAGCTGTTTCACAGGCAATTCGAAGACATTCTGCCGGAGTTCGAATGCCAGCATCGAAATCCTTCCAGATGTCGAAGGCTACTGGCGTGCCAAACCGGGCCAGGATTTGGGAACCGACATCGCGCGTGGTGACCGTCTCATCGAAGTCGCAATAGATTCTGTACATGTCAGGCTATTTCCGGGCAATAATTTCGAGTACTGCCGGAGTGACGATTCGAATTCCCTTCGAGGATTCCAGCGCGGAACATTCTCGGCGCAATGCTTCCTCCTGCGCTTCGGTAAAGACGCCAAGTTCGATGAGATGCTCGGGCGCAATTTCGATCCACGATTTCGGCCACTGCCATCTGTAATCCTCCGGGCCAACGATGTGTACAATCGGACGAACCGATTCTATCGCCAGGCCAAGCTCTTCGATGCCATGAAGGAGTTCCATACCGACATCGGGTTCGCCGCCATCCATGCGCCAGGCTTGCAGAACCGCCTGTATGAATGCAGCAAATGCTTTCGAAGGTTGCGAGAACTGGAACGTATGATAATGGAAATACTCATGCAGAACAATTGTGCCACCAGGCTTAATGGCAGCTATGAGATGTTCGAGCGCATTGCTCCGATTTTTGAGATAGGCAAACACCCAACGAGCATAGGCACCCTCGGCCTGAATGTCCGGCAATGGTTCCGAATCGAGATCGACCGGATAGGTCGAAATATTCGTCAGGCCACGAGCGTCCGATTCCTGGCGTAGGTATTCGAGAAACCTATTCGAATGATCGACGGCAATAATCCTTCCCGAAGGACCAACAATTTCTGACAGATCCATGCTAATATAGCCCGGACCGCAACCGAAATCAATCAGCGTTTGGCCGGCAGTAAAGCCAGCCCGCCGCCAGGCGTCCGTTACTTCCGGACGCCAGACGCGGTGCTGGAGACCCAGGCGCTCCAGTTCGGCTTTGTGGGTGCCGAAGACATATTCTTTGGAAGTCGTCGGCAGTGACACCAGTTCGGATTCCATATCTGGTTAAGCTTTAGACCGCACTTTGTTCGCGCTTCAGGGCTTCGCGTTCGATCTCCAATTGGCGGATGCGCCGCTCGATCTGATCGAGTTCCACCGGCATGGAATCAATTTCGATGCGGAGTTTGCTGGCAGCTTCATCAACCAAGTCAATTGCTTTATCCGGCAAAAAGCGATCGGCGATGTAGCGGTCCGAAAGCTGCGCCGCTGCAATCAACGCGGCATCACGAATACGAACGCCGTGATGGACTTCGTATTTCTCCTGCAACCCGCGCAAAATGGAGATGGTATCCTCTACGGTTGGCTCACCGACAAAAACGGGCTGGAACCGTCGTTCGAGCGCGGCATCTTTTTCGATATGCTTGCGGTATTCGTCCAGCGTTGTAGCACCAATCGTATGAAGTTCCCCCCGAGCGAGGGCGGGCTTCAAAATATTCGCGGCATCCATTGCCCCTTGCGTAGCTCCGGCTCCGACGAGCGTATGGAGTTCGTCGATAAAGAGGATAATTTCACCGGCCGATTCAGCTACTTCCTTAACAATGGCCTTAAGCCGCTCTTCGAACTGACCGCGATAGCTCGTGCCGGCAACGAGGGTTCCCATGTCGAGCGCAACAATGCGCTTGCTCTTCAAGCCCTCCGGTACATCGCCAGCCGCAATGCGGTTCGCAATGCCTTCGACAATAGCGGTTTTCCCCACGCCGGGATCGCCAATCAGCACCGGATTATTTTTCGTGCGCCGCGAAAGTACCTGCATAACGCGGCGGATTTCTTCCTCGCGGCCAATAACGGGATCGAGCTTTCCTTTGCGAGCAAGATCGGTCAGGTCGCGGCCATATTTTTCAAGGGATTGATAACGCTCTTCGGCATTAGGATCCGTAACGCGCTGGGTTCCACGAACCGATTGCAGCGCCGAGAGCACCCCGTTTTTCGTTACTCCCTGATCCTTGAGCAATCTCGAGGATGCGGTATTCCCATCCAAAAAGGCAAGGAGCAAATGCTCCGTCGAAATGTATTCGTCCTTAAGGGATTCCGCTTCGCGCCGCGCGACGTCGAACAACTTATTGAGCTCGTTCGAAGGGAATTGATTGGCTCCAGCAGTGCCCGTTACTTTCGGGAGTTTTTCCAGCGCCCCAGTCACGCGGATACGGAGTTGATCGATATTCACCCCAAGTTTACGCAGTACCGAGGTGGCGACCCCTTCCGGGTCCTGGATCAGAGCGGCCAGCAGATGCTCCGGCTCGATCTGATTATTTCCATAGTTCGCCGCAATCTCCACTGCGGCTTGGAGCGCTTCCTGCGACTTGACCGTAAGTTTATTTGGATTGATTGCCATACATCAGGCGTTGAATCGAAAAGTTTTGCAGAAATAAAATATTAGTCATTCCCATTGTTATTGCACGGAGCAGCAAACGGCCGAATGGAGTTCAATTCGAGGGAGCCATCTCTTCCCCGGAGGGATTGCTTCGTCGAGTGTACGACGCGCCGCTCCGAATACTCTCCTCGCAATGACGGATTACGAGTGCATGCACTGTTTTTTGTGATTGCAGTGCTTTCGTTTCTCTCGCACTCCGTTCACGCGCAACAAGGCCCGGCTACTATCACCGCCGAGAATCTCTTCGGTGCAAATATTAACGGGCAGCCGGTTAAACAACTGGTTGGACATGTGCAGTTCGTACAGGGGGCGATCTATGGGTCATCCGATAGTGCCCTTCAATTTTTGAATGGGCATAAAATAGAACTTTTTGGCCACGTCGAAATTCATCAGGATACACTGGCGCTGTATGCCCCGTTCGTGACCTACAACGATTCCACGGACATTGGCCATGCGGAAGGCGGTGTTCGGATGTTCGATCGCGATAACGAGCTAACCGCCGCTGAGGGAGATTACGATGTCGATAACCAGATTGCACGATTTCGACATCATGTGACGCTTACGCAAGGCAAAAGCACAAGCGTTTCGGACTCCATGATTTACTATCGTTCGACGGAAACCTCGATTCTTACCGGCCATGCCTCGGTAACCAGCGATTCCGGCTCGCTTTCGTCCGATACCATTATCTACATCCGGGCGCTTGGCGAGACCACCGCCAAGGGCAACGTACATCTGTCGAATGATTCGCTCCAACTCGCCTCCGATTGGTTCTATAATTCGCAGCCTCTTGGAGAAATGTTGGCTCGCGGACACGTGGAGGTGGATGACATTCAAAATAAGACCACCATATTCGGAGATACTCTTGCGCGATTTGCGAAAATGCGCTATATGCTGGTTCCGAAACGACCGCTGCTGCTTTATATCGATAGCTCCCAGGAGCGCGATTCTACTGGCGCGATGAGGACGGTTTTCGACACCATGTTTGTCCGCGCCGATACGATGAAAATGTATCAAGGGGATTCAGCACGTCTCGTTGCAATCGATAGCGTGCGGCTCATTCGTTCGAATTTTAGCGTGAGTGGTGGCGAAATGATTTACGATCAGGTGCATGATGTTATGACGGTCTTCCATGCCCCGCGCCAGCACCTTTGGAATGATTCCACGGAAATCGACGCCGATAGCGTAGCAATGCTCCTCAAAAACCGGCATGTGGACCGCATTTTTGCCGTAGGTCATGCCTTCGCCACCAGCCCGATGGAGGAGCTTCCCAATTCGGGAAGAGTCGATCAGTTGCAGGGAGATAACATGATGCTTGTAGTCACGCGCGATACCGCGAGGGAATTGTACGATATGTCCAGCGCGCTTTCGATCTATTTCCTGCTCTCGAATGGAAAACCGGACGGCGTGAATCGCGCTTCGGGCGATACAATACGAATGGACTTCAAAAATAAGAAAGTGACTCGAATTGCTGTGCTTTCTGGAACGGAAGGCGAATACTTTCCCGAGCGTTTCGTGACAGGCCGTGCCGCCGCATTTCGGCTTACCGCCTACGAACGTCACGATAACCTGCGCCCACGACGGGAGGAATTCGTAGTCCCGTGGCAGCTTGCTGCGGTCACGGCGCCCGCCATTTCGCCACAACCTTCACCGCAATCAGCGACACCAACTCCAATTTCATCGCAACCAAAATCGCCACAAAAACCGGTACGCAGCTCTGCCCATTGAAACCCAAACGATATCCTATCGTCGTTACTCGAAGCATGAAACAACTTCACTCGGAACACCTTAAAAAGATCTATGGCAAGCGAACGGTCGTGAAAGACACGAGCGTATCGGTCACGCCAGGTGAGGTGGTCGGATTGCTCGGCCCTAACGGCGCCGGTAAAACGACAACATTCTACATGATCACCGGCTTGGTGAAGCCCGATGGTGGCAAAGTGTTCCTGGATGGGGAGGATATTACCCCGCTTCCGATGTATGCGCGAGCCCGCAAAGGCATTGGCTACTTGCCCCAGGAGGCTTCGATCTTTCGGAAAATGACAGTCGAAGAGAATTTACTCGCCGTATTGGAACTCCTTCCACTTTCAAAAAAAGAACGGTTGGAACGGACCGAGAGCTTGCTCGAAGAACTTAACATCACGCACATTCGAAAATCGTCAGGATATATGCTTTCGGGCGGTGAACGACGCCGATGTGAAATCGCCCGCTCGCTGGCCACCAATCCGGCCTATATGCTGCTCGATGAACCGTTCGCTGGAATCGATCCCATCACTGTTGAGGAGATTATGCAAATTGTCCTGCGCCTCAAAGAGCGCGGCATTGGCGTGCTGATTACGGACCACAATGTCCACGAGACACTCTCGATCACGGATCGGGCCTATATTCTAATCGATGGAACCATTTACCGTGCCGGAACTGCCGATGAGCTGGCGAACGATGAAGAAATCCGGCGGTTGTATTTGGGCGAGATGTTCAAGCTGGAGCGGTACCGAATAGCGACCCCACAATAGCATTTATCGGTCCAAGATAAACGTGGTAATTTTCTCTACCAGTTCATCCGAAATCGGCAAATCTGGATTCGTATACGTCTGTAGATTTGCCCTACGATCCCCCGTGACGATGCGGAAAATATGGTTCATGTTCCTGATAAAAACAAGTGAAGCGTGAGGGTCCGCCCGAGCGAGAAGCCCGGCATCGCTGGTATCGACCTGGATGTCATTCGTTCCCTGTATGATAAGGACCGGAATATGGAGCTTTGCAATTTCGACTTGTGGTGAGTATCGCATCCAGGAAATTATGTAGGGCTGAACGGACGGGCGAAAGAGGACTCGGAGTTTCAGCGGTACGTAATTAACAAGATCTCCTGCCGCAAGAGAATCGATGATACGGTACACCGTATCGCGCCCAGGCTCTGGCATGGGGGCTAGCTGCACTTTGAGCAGGGAATCGCACCGCAAACCCGGACCAGCAATGGAGATGTACTTACTGGCATCGCGGGCAGCAACCATTCCGATGGTAGAGCCTTCGCTATGTCCAATGACAACGACCTGCGTAAACCGATGCGAGCGTTTCAGTGAATCGATCCAGGCACGCGCATCATCGATATAATTCTCGAACCGAAGATCCGACTCCTTTACCATTGCTGCGCGGCTATCGGCAATGCCCCGTTTATCGTATCGCACGGTCGCAATCCCATTCGCAGCGAGGCGGTGTGCGAGGATTTTATAACAATCGCAATCAATACCGATAATGTTGTTACCATTACGATCTGTTGGCCCCGATCCGGCAATGATCAGGGCAACCGGATATTGCTTCCCTTTCGTTGGGGTACAAAGGGTGCCAAAAATATCGCCGGTACTGGTGTGAAGCGTAATCGGGGTTTCCGAATACAGCGAAGAGTCCACTGGTTGCGCCAGAACGACGGAGCTCTTGCCGAGCCCTAAGCAAATAATAGCAGCCAGGAATGCAAAGCGCATCGCAGGATTCAGATGTTCTTTCATTAGTTCACTCCGAGGCGCTTTTTCATACGAGTCAGCAGCGCATCATACGTTCCTTTCATCGCAGGCCGCTCGGCTGCTTGTGCTTCGAGCTTATGAAGCGTCTCGACAGTACCAATATTCGCCAGCGTATTCGCTGCGGAGGCTCGAATAACATTATCACCATTATTGGTAAGGTTCCAAAGAGCACGGTACGAAAGGGCGGAGTCCACACTCACCAGATCGG
>JAKAIL010000068.1 GCA_021825235.1 Bacteroidota bacterium
ATGATCCGTCCAATGGTCAGCCAAAGCGTGCTCCTGCCGGTGCAGTTAGTCTATCTCAAAGCGGATACGAACAATGGTTCGGCAATCCTGACGTGGGCTACCTCGAACGAGCATGACAATGCCGGATTTACCGTCCAGCGAAAGATTGCTAATTCGAGCGATATGTTCGGACCTATTGGCTTTGTAGCCGCGGGCGAGAAAAATTCGTCCACCGAAAAGGGCTATGGATATGTGGACCGTAACGTGACGCCGGGAACCTATGATTATCGCCTCATCCAGGAGGATGTCAATGGTGCCCAGCACGTTTCGAATCAGGTAGAAGTGTCGATCGATGCGCCGAAGAATTTCTCGCTCGGTCAGAACTATCCGAATCCATTCAGTCCGATTACCGAAGGAACGCAGCTCGACTTCACGGTATCTGCTGCCGCTCCGGCTTCGATCGTGATCTATAATCAACTCGGTCAGGTCGTGAAGACGCTCCTGAATGGCGATGTCGGTGCCGGTTCTCATACCGTCCGTTGGGATGGTAAGGACGAGACGGGCGCAACCGTTGCCTCCGGTTCTTACATTTGCAAACTGATCTCGGGTGAGAACTCCGCGACAGTTAATATTACGGTAAGTAAATAAGCTCTCTGCTTTAATGCGAAAAACCCCCGCCATGCTGGCGGGGGTTTTTCGTTTAAAGAATTTCAAGGTACCAACCCCCTCTGAACGAAGGAGGGTGTTGTTTCCCGCTTGGATAAAATGTAGTGCGTTGTGGTAGGGAACGACTTTTTACGCTGGCCCAATAATGCCGCGTTTCGAACGAGCGATAAATTCGAGGATTTCCCGGACTTCCGGAATCGAGGCATCCGGGCCGGCGGCGATGGCCGCTACCGCGTCCGAGACGTTCTTTCCCGAATTATAGAGGGTGAAGTACACCGATTTGATCGTTTGGATCGTGTCGGAATCTTTGCCACGGCGTTGCAGGCCGATACGGTTAATGCCGCTGAACTTGGCATCGCCGCCGCCGACGAGGGAAAATGGCGGGACATCTTTGCGGACCTCTGCGCCGCCGCCGACCATCGAGAGCATTCCTACCATACAGAACTGGTGGACGAGGGAGCCGCCGCCCAGAATGCTCCATTTATCAATCGTTACGTGCCCGGCGAGTTGCACCGTGTTGGAGAGGATGATCCCTTCCCCAATATAACAATCGTGGGCTACGTGGGCGTAGGCCATGATAAGGCACCCCTGCCCAATGCGGGTAATGCCGTCCTTGGTGCCGGCGTTGGTGTCCGCGTCGTGCAGGGTCCCGCGATGTATCGTTGCGAATTCTCGAATCGTGCAATCGTTACCGAGTTCGACGTACGTTTTTTCAGTACCGTTGAACTTGAGGTCCTGCGGCACATTCGAAACCACGGCAGCGTGGTGGACCTGGCAGCGTTCTCCCATTCGCGCTCCGTTGCCAACGAAGGCATGGTGATGAATATGGGAACCCTGACCGATGACGACATCGCCCTCGATGATCGCATACGGGCCAATTTCCACGTCGTCCGCCAGTTCGGCCCGGGGATCGACAATGGCCGTAGGATGAATTGTTATTGCCATACAGATAAAATATGGACCGGAACCCTTATACCGGTTCCCGATCGACTAATGCCGCCATGAATTCCGCTTCGGCCACGAGCTGCCCTTCCACGGTGGCTTCGCCCGACATCACGAATGTCTTTCCGCGCTTTCGGACCATCTTCAGCATAAAAATAACCTGATCGCCGGGAATGACGGGTTTGCGGAATTTCGCTTTGTCTATCGCCATGAAGAGGATGAGTTTCTTCTCTGGTTCTTCCACGGAATTGAGCAGTAACATACCGCCCACCTGTGCCATGGCTTCGAGTAAGAGTACGCCGGGCATCACAGGTTTACCCGGAAAATGACCGGTGAAGAATGGCTCGTTGTATGTTACATTCTTCAGACCTACAATCTTTTCCGAGCCCTCGTTGATGTCTATCGAAAGGATGCGGTCCACGAGGAGCATCGGGTAGCGGTGCGGCATGATGCGCTCGATCGCCGTGATGTCGAAGACGAAATCGCGGGTCGCCGACGGATTGTACTTCTGGACGAGCGATTTCTTCGCCTGTAGCGCTCGGAGCTTCTTCGCGAATTCCACATTCGAGGCATGCCCTGGCCGGGCCGCAAGGATTTGTGCCTGCATGGGCGCACCGGCAAGTGCTAAATCTCCGAGCAGGTCCAGCAGCTTATGCCGGGCCGGCTCGTTCTTATAGCGGAGTTGCTTGTTGTTCAGCATGCCGTTCGTTCCTAAAATCACGCTGGCGCCGATTCCCAACTTTTTCGCAAGGCCCTGGATCTCGCCGTCGTTCAGTTCCCGGTCCACAATGACAATGGCATTGTCGAGATTGCCGCCCTGGATGAGGCCGCGGTCCCGCAGGACTTCCACCTCGTGCAGGAAGCAGAAGGTTCGCGCCTTCGAAAACTCTGGAACGAATTCCTTCTCTAAGGAGAACAGCCCCGAGTGCTGGCTGCCGAGTGCCGGGTTGTTATAGTCAATGAGGACGGTCACCCGGTAATCGTTCGGCAACGGCAGGGCCACGATTTCGACGCCTTTCTCCTCGTTCCGATAGGAGACCGTCTCGTCCACGACGAGGTATTTCCTCGGCGCCTTCTGGTCTGCAAAGCCGGCGGCTTGAAGCGCTTTGACGTATGGCTCGGAGCTGCCATCGCCGATGGGCGGCTCGTTCGCTGTTAGCTCGATCCGGACGTTATCGACTTCCAGCCCCACGACGGCCGCGAGCACATGCTCGACCGTATGGACGCTGGCATTGCCCACCGATAGCGTGGTACCACGGGAGATATCGCTGACGTGGTCCACGAGGGCGGGAACCTCCGGTGCTCCGGGCAAATCCCGGCGTACGAACCGGATACCGTAGTCCTCCGGAGCAGGGTGGAATTCGATCGAGCTGGCGTTCCCAGTGTGGAGGCCCGTGCCCTCGAATTTCGATACAGTGGCGACTGTGCGTTGTATTGCGCGCATAGAAGTCCCTAAACGGGAAGTTGTGCTAAACCATTTCGCATGGTAGGCTGTACTACATTCCCCCTCCTCAAGGAGGAGGGGGTTAGGGGGTGCCCTTTCATGTTTACTGTCATTGCGAGGAGGGGCCACGCAACGAAATGGAGTGGTCCCGACGAAGCAACCCCCATCGGTAGAGATTGCTTCGTCGCATGATTCTCCGTTCGATCGAATCGTGTTCCTCGCAATGACGGTGAAACCTGCGCCAGCTTTTTACCATGCGAATCGACATCATATCCGCCGTACCGAAACTCATGGAGAGTCCGCTCTCCGAGAGCATTGTAAAACGCGCCCGCGAGAAGGAAATCGTGGAGATTGTTCTACACGACCTCCGTGAATTCGGCGTTGGGAACTATCGCCAAATCGATGACGAACCCTTCGGCGGCGGGGCCGGAATGGTCCTTAAGCCTGAACCGCTTTTTGCCATTTTCAAAGAACTGACTTCTCAGCGGACCTACGATGAGCGCATTTTTATGACCCCCGATGGCGAGCTCTTCTCTCAGCCGATGGCCAATCGGCTCTCCATGATGAACAATCTCCTCATTCTCGCCGGGCATTACAAAGGTGTTGACGAGCGCGTCCGCCGGCGGTGGATTACCAAAGAGATTTCCATTGGCGATTACGTCCTCACCGGCGGTGAACTCCCCGCCGCCCTCGTAGTGGATGCTGTGGTCCGGCTCTTGCCCGGCGCGATCCACGATGTCGAAAGCGCGCTTATGGATTCGTTCCAAAATGGACTCCTCGAAGGCCCGATTTATACCCGACCGGCCGAATTCGAAGGGATGACGGTTCCAGAAACCCTCCTTTCCGGCGATCATAAGAAAATCGATGCCTGGCGCTACGAAGAAGCGTTGCGCCGCACGCAGGAACGCCGTCCGGACTTGCTGGAATAGCCCGAGAGTAGTTTTCTTTCTCGCCAAATGCGTTTAATTTTCATTTTTGCGCCTTCCCTAAGAAAGAAAATAGCTTCCGCAAATGTTCTCTTCCTTATACTTTCCGCAGGTGCCCATCAAATTTCGAGAGTAAGTCCGACGCCATGAGCCGCGCCCCTGCTTGCGGCTGAGTCACACCGGCCCTCCAAAGTCATGCTGATAGCCGAGAACGGCGTCCTTGATATTATCGCCGAGTTCGAAGCCGATACCGTGAACCAGCCCATCCAGAATGGCGCGAAATCGGTGTTTAAGTATCGGAGTTAATACTAAAGATATCTAAGGTGGGCACAATACAGAGTTGCGCCGAAACAATGGGCCGGAGTGTTAGAGCTTCATGTCATCTCAGAAAGCCTCACCCAAGACCTCGCCAAAAGACTTGCCGGAGTTGACGTTCGGCTCCAAGAAGGCGTGGGCCGCATGGCTGGAAAAAAATCATAGCACGTCTGCGGGCGTGTGGATGAAGCTTGCGAAAAAGGGTTCCGGAATGAAGAGCGTTTCCTACGCTGAGGCTATCGAAGTCGCGCTTTGCTATGGCTGGATCGACGGCACCAAACAACCGTTCAATGATGAGTGGTGGCTGCAGAAGTTCACGTCTCGCTCGCCGAAAAGCATTTGGTCTAAGCTAAACCGGGAGAAAGCTGAGGCTTTCATCAAAAGCGGTGAGATGAAACCGGCAGGCCTCGCGGCGATCGAAGCCGCCCGGACCGACGGCCGCTGGGAGCGTGCGTACGATTCGCAAGGTAAGGCTTCTGTTCCCGATGACTTTCAAGCGGCGCTCAATAAGAATCCGGAAGCAAAAGCGTTCTTTGTCACGCTAAACAGCGCAAACAGATACTCGGTCCTGTTTCGGGTTCAGAATGCCAAGCGGGCAGAGACTCGAGCGCAGCGCATCCGGCATTTCGTTGAAATGCTGGCACGGCATGAGAAGCTGCACCCATAGAAACGCTTCGCCGAAACTACAAGGTTTAGTTCCGTAGCCTCTCACAAAATCCACCTCACTATTCCTTTCCCACGCGGGGAGCATGGATCGCCGCAGCGTTAATCCCGTTCCGCCTGGCCGTTTCGCGAGGGAGTGCGTACGGCTTTCACCAGCTTGGCGAGAATGCTGATTACCTTGATCGCCGTGGAGACGACCCCGCCGGAGGTGTCGCGCACCAGCGTGACCGGTCCCTCCACCGTAGCCACAACTTCGTTCTTCAGGCGTTCGATATCGTCTAAGGTGCCACGGACGACATCCAAGGCGTCGTCCACTGTTTTGTGGACGCCGACCATTTGGTTCCGCACGCCATCGGTGATGGAACTAACATTGCCGGTAATCGTGGTCACATTGTCGGTAATGTTAGTAACGTTCCCCAGGATTGGGAGCGCCTTCGTTTTTACTTCCTCAACGGATGCGATAACCGTCCGCAAATCTTCGCGCGCTTCCTGGAGCATGTCTTTCACGCCACTCACCGTCCGCGCCGTAGCGATAAAAAGCCACGCGAGTGCCAGGAGCGCGATACCACCAGTAATGTAGAGAATGATTTCCATGATCGTTCAAACAATGATAAGAGGAATGGGGTTTAGTCAGAACCTGGATTTGGGGAGATTTTAGAGATTCATGAGATGGAAAAACCTGCGATTTCCAGACCTTTTGAAATGAAAGGTATTACATTCGATTGACGATCATAATAAACGTGCATATAGAGATTAAAACGTAAATTTCTGTCTCATTAATCTCCAAAATCTCCCTTGAACCCAGGTTCTATTCCTCCTCGCTTCGTGAGCGTGCGGATTGCGTACGGCGGCGTGCTTCGGCGATAGCGCGGTCGGCGTCCTCGATAATATCGTCAGCGCGCTCGCGCGTGCGCGCGAGTGGCGATTCCTCTTGCTCGTGTTCGTCGGCAAGGCCATCGTTAAAGATTTTATCGGCCGAGGATTTTACGCCGCGAATAATATCTTTCGCGCCACCGACCAAATCATCGAGCGTATCGTTTAGCCCGCGGCGGAGTTCCGTCCCTTCGGCGGGGGCATAGAGGAGTGCCACGCTCGCGCCAATAATGCCGCCGATTACCGCCCCCAGCGCAAATGGCACGAACATGGAACGTTCGCGCTGCACATAGCGCCGTAATTCATAATCATCATCAAAGTGGGTTTTGCCGTTCATCTTGCTCATACAATGCGTTCCTTTCGAGTGGTCTTACCACGCGCGGCACTTCAGGATCCCTTGCACGGAAGTTCAATAATTTCGTTTTAAGGAATGCCGCCGTGGTTTTCCGTGCTTAGGCATTCTTCCAAAGCACATGCCATCGAAAAACGGTTTCCGAAACGCAACATTAAATTTGCATGGTTCGGAAGCGCGCCCGAAGCGGGAGGTTCCGGACGGAAACCTAAACAGCGCGCGAATTCAAGCCTGATGCAATATTCGAAATATTACACGGTGATGGCCGATGGGACCATCAAGCAGATCAATCCCTTCACCGATAACGAAGTCTGGAGCGTGCCCGGCCGTGCCGGAAAGCCGGAGCCGAACGGCAACGCGTTGCACGCTTCGCCGCTTAAGCCCAGCGACTTTACGGAGTACTGCGCGTTCTGCTCGGACCGGCTGTTCGAAACACCACCGGAAAAAGCGCGACTGATTCGTAATCCTGACGGCTCCTTCGTCCGAGCGGACCGTGTACCGCCGAGCCAGATGCCAGGGATGCCGTGGCTCTTCCGGCGCGTGCCCAACCTTTTCGAAATCGTTACGGTCGATTACTGGAAACGTAACTATAGTTACGTACTTTCGCCGCCCAATCTCGAATGGAAGAAAATGTACCTGTCCGATCCGGAAGGGAACCGGCATGTGCATGAGATTTTGGAATATAAGCTACGGGCCAGCGGAATGCCGGAGGAACGGTTCCACAAAATTCCGGAAACGGAGCTGTTGACTATGTCCGACACCTTTTTTGGCGGCGGGCACGAGCTTATCATTGCGTCGCCACATTTTCGCAATGGCGCAACCGACGCCAGCGAACTGTTTTCCAGCGGCGATATGACGCCCGAGGAGCACTATCAATACGTGCGCTTCACCATCGACGCGATGACGGATATTTTTGCGGCCAACCGATACATCCGTTATATTTCCGTCTTTCAGAATTGGTTACCGCCGGCGGGTGCGAGCTTCGACCATCTGCACAAGCAGCTTGTCGGCATTGACGATTGGGGCGCGTCCATTCGACACCAAGTCGATATGCTGCGGCAGGACCCGAACGTGTTCAACGGGTTGGGAGCGAATCTGGCTGGGATGCAAAATCTTATCTTTGCTGAGAACGAACATGCAGTGGCATGGGCAGGAATTGGACACCGGCATCCCACGATCGAAGTGCACTCCAAGAGCTATTTCTCGCGGCCGTACGAGCAATCGAACGATGAGATTCGCGCGATGAGCGATCTCGTCCACGCCTGTCATGCGGCGACGGGTTCCGCAATTTCCTCGAACGAGGAGTGGTATTACACGCCGGTGGACGCTGTCTATCAAATGCCGTGGCACATTCTCATCAAGTGGCGTGTGAATACCGCGGCCGGCTTCGAGGGCGGAACCTCGATCTATATCAATCCTATCGCTCCACTCGAAGTGCGGGACCGCGTGGTAACCAATCTCTACCGCCTCCGCGATGAGGGCCGCGTGGCTTCGAACATTCGCATTGCGGAGGAGTGTGAGATTCGGCCGAACCCGCTACGGTATTATTTGGAGTAAGCTATTTCTTCACAACCTGCTTGCTCACGACCGTTTCACCGGCATCTGCCCGAACAATATACGTTCCCGGAGGCAGCGCGCCCATTTGCCATTCGTAGCTGCCGGCGACGCGAAAGCGTGCCACTTCCCGGCCTAGGACATCGAAGACTTGCACGAATGCCGAGGGTGCGCCGTCCAGACGGATCGAGGCCATTTGCGTAGCTGGATTTGGCGAGATTTCAAAACGGAGTGAGCGCGCGTCGCTACTAGCAACGCCGGCGGGCGGTGCGCCAAAGCCAAGGAGGATGGACGTATCCTTGATCGAATGCGTAAATGGCGCGAGGAGATTGGTCGCCCACGTAAGCGTTGTCTGGATTGCTCCAACCGAGTGCGGGTGGAAGCACACTTGGAAATTGGCCGCGCGACCGGGCGCAATGGTAAAGGGGAATGAGCTTAACGTGACAAAGGAGAAATCGGTTGTGTCTGCAATGAGCGAATTCGGATACAGGATAAGCGGCAGCGTTCCCACGTTTTGCACCGAAAGTGTGCTACAGCTCATGTCCCCCACGGTAACGTTCCCAAACCCGAGGTTGCCTGCGAGGATGAGTGGGATTGCGGAGGTCCCTTGCACGGGATAGCGCAGCGGCGCGCAGCCGGCCGTTACTTCCAGCGTATCGTGAGCGACGAGGGTATCTGTGGGACTAAAGCAGAGGTGCAGTTGCAGCGTATCGCCTGGCTCCAGCGTTCGATTGAGAGTGCTCGGCGTTACCGAAAAATAGCTTGTCGTACCACCATTCAGGATAGTGGCATTCGTCATCGCGATGATGCCGGTGGACGCGTTGCGCAAGGTTATGGTCTTACACGAATCGGTCCCAGCGAGGATCGATCCGAAAGTGAAAGCGGAATCGGGAACCGGCGAAATCCGGGGTGCGTGGTAGGAATACTGATAGACCGTATCGTTCCCGGCGCGGTCGGTGGTCCAAACAGCGGCGTAAGCATCTTTCCCGGGATCGAAGACGGTGAGGGCAATGCTCGCCGTCGAGTCGCCGGGAGTGAACGTGGAATCGAACGCCATCGCGAAATTATAGGATGGCGTTGGGCACCGGAGATCGCCGGAATCGAGGATCATTCCAACGTCCGCAATCCGGGGCGATTGCCTGCCATGTTCCGAAAGTGTTACCTGGAATGAGGTACAAATCGAATCACGGGATTCCACCGGCGGCTGAGTGTCGGTGGAACTAACCGTAAGCCCCAGGCTGGCCGGAGAGCCATAACTTTCATGGAGGGAAAGCCCGTAAAGTGTACATCCAAAGGGCGTTGTGGAGCTTGCATGGTAGGTAATCGTTGTATCCGGCAATGCGATGGTATAGGCTCCCATGAGAGGTCTGGTGCTGTCGAACATCACATGAGCGACGTACGGATAGCTTCTCAGCGGGCGACCATTGAGGAGCAATGCAGGCAGGGAATCGTCGAGACCGACAAAAGTTACTCTCGGGGTGACACCGGGCCGCTGCATCGTCGAAAAAAACATCTGCTTCTGAAACTGCCGAGCCGGGGTCAGCAG
This sequence comes from Bacteroidota bacterium, assembly GCA_021825235.1. Classification (GTDB taxonomy): domain Bacteria; phylum Bacteroidota; class Ignavibacteria; order Palsa-1295; family Palsa-1295; genus PALSA-1295. The sequence continues at coordinate 9,261 of JAKAIL010000068.1, forward strand.
GGACGCGAAGGGATGAGCAGGCGTCGAATCTCCCCGTACACCGATTTGGTATTCTCGTTGTACCATAAGGAAATTCCCACCCGAGGAATGAAAATATGTGGGACAAGTGAGGAAGTTGATACTATTCGAAGGGTCAGATTGGATCAACGGACCGCATTCCATGCTCGAGGGTGAAACTCGAGTGGTAGAAGCAGCGACGAATTGAAGATTATCTCCACACAGCGTTCGACGCGGCGTTGGAACAAAATATGCCTCCGAATCCCACTCGCTGGTTGGCAGGATCATTTCGACAAGCAACGACCTCTGAAATTTAGCGTCCTCCTGCCCGACCGCCGCTAATTGATGGCCGGAAAGAACGGCAACCGGTTTGGAACTCTTAATCGGTGTACCGGTGAGATCTTCATTCCAATCTTTGCCGGTGGACTGGACGAGGTACGTCTGCCCTTTCATCAGGGTAACGCTCCAGGTATCTCCGGTTTGATGCGTCGTGAGGGCATCGAAATCATCGCCGCGCGTTGCCGTAGTGAGCGGCCCAATGGTCACGGTGTTGCTGTCGTATGGAGAGATAACAAGGAACTCCCCGGCGAGCGGCTGCGGTGGTGTTGGTGGTATATTATCATAGGTCCCATCCCAGTAGCAAATAGCATCGTACGTGTTGCCAAGCGCCGGTGTGGGCAAGGCAAGGTAACTATCTCCGGAGTAGGTAGGCGCGCCGCTATGTTCATACCCGTACACCTCGATCGGACTTCTCGAAGTGATGTGAATAGCCCGATACCGTGCAGTTTCCTGTGTATCGGTTTCCCAAAGCGCTTCGTTATCCGTGGGCAATTCCCAGACGGAATTCGGCGCCAGGGTGGTATCGAATGTTTCCACCGGATTTTTGAAGCCGCCAAATACCTGGACGCGGACTTCGTTCGCCGTTGGCGAAGCGATGTATAATTCTGATCCTTGCGGCGGGCAGCAGAGAAGCGAGAGAGAATTCGGCAGAAAGCCCAGCCAAAAGTCCGTTCCCATGGAGGTCTGGCCCTTTTGGGCGAAGGCGGGCATGGAACACAAAAGAACGGCTGCAATAGCGGCAGCGCGAAAAGCGAAGCGAAGGTTCATAAATATAGAGTTAAACGCACACAACAAGTAAAACGCGCAAAACCGCTTCGGTTACAAGCGGATTTTGTGAATTTTATCGGACCACGCGGAGGTCTTACGGACGCTTCCGGCCTGGCTTACTGCTTTACCACTCGCTTGCTGAGGGTCACGCCATCCATTGAAGCGCGAATGATATACGTCCCGGTGGGCAGGTTTCCCATGTTCCATGCGTAGTTGCCAGCAACACGGAAGCGAGCCACTTGACGGCCGAGGACATCGAAGACCTCGACGGTAGTAGCAGGCGCACCAACGAGCGTTACCGTCGCAATTCCGGAAGCCGGATTAGGCCGGATGGAAAGGACCGGTGCAGGCTGTGAACTGGTCGCGACGCCAGAAGCAACCCCCACTCCTGTGAGAACCGAAGTATCTTTGAGTCGATGGGCGTATTTGCCTTCTACATTTGTGGACCATAGAAGGACGCCCGTAATAGGCGCGGTCGTCCGCGGGTGAAAACAAAGTTCCAACTGTTTTTCTGTACCGGGCAGGATGGTATCGGAAAGATTCGAAACAGAAAAGGTAAAATCCTGAGTATCCGTAAGGAGCGAATTGGGGAATACGATGAGCGGTGCAGTCCCCCTATTGTGAATGACAAGGGACTTACAAAGGGTATCACCAATAGTTACAGCGCCAAAGTTCAGATCTCCTGCAAAAATAATAGGGGTGATAGCAGAGGCTTCGACCGGGTAGCGAAACTCCACGCACGTGCTTGAAACCGTAATGGAGTCCTCGACCAAACCGGTATCCGCTGCGGAATAGCAGAGTTGGAATACCAGGGAATCGCCCGGTGCGATCGTCTTATTCTGAATCGTAGGTGAAATGGAAAGCTCATTTGAAGGATCATTCCCCAAAAGCCCCACACCAATCACATGAAATGGAGCCTGGCTTGTATTTCGAAAGACGATGTGTGCGCAAGTGTCCTTACCGATCGGAATGTTATTGAAGCTAAAAACACCATTGGAATTTGGGGTGAGAGTAGATGCATTGTATGTGTATTGATAGACCGTATCGTTCCCTGCCCGGTCTGTGGTCCACAGGGCGGCATAGGCGTTCTGGCTTGGATCCACTACGCTCAAGGTAAGATGTGCGACGCTATCGCCGGGAGTGAACGGGGAGTCGAAGGAAAGCGCGAAGTTGGTGGATGGCGTCGGCCAACGAAGATCACCTAAGTCTGTAATGAGGGCAACATCGGCAATGCGCGATCCGAATTGCTTGAACTGCGGTGGCTGGAGATCTTGAAGTATGACATGAAATGTTCCGCACGTCGAAGTCTGCCATTCCAGAGGCGGAAGTATATCACTGGAATTAATCCCAAGCGAAAGGCTGGCGGGATGCCCATAACTTTCGTAGATAGACCAGCCATCGAGGTAGCAGCCGAATGGTACGGGCCCCTTCGCGACATAGCATAGCGAAGGATCTAACAAGATGCGATAGGCTCCCACAAGCGGGTTCGTACCGGGGAACACGGAACGGCCAGCGGAGGTATAAAAGCTTATTGGTTTGCCGTTAACCTGAATATGTGTGATCGAATCTTCCGGGCAAATGAAGGTCGCATAGTGAACGAAGCCACCTACACCGGCTCTATTTGGTGGCTGGAACATCATCAACTTTTGGAACTGCCGAGCGGCTGGCAAGATGCAGGAAAACGGGTCCGCCTTTCCGGTATCGCCCAGGTAATTTTGGCTGTAAGCCATTTGTACGGCAAGGAATTTCTTTCCGCCGAGTGACGAGAAAACAGTTGGAGTGGTGATTTGATCGAAATCATAGAAATCGCCCGGCCGGAGCAGCATCTCGGTAGGGTTCCCATTGCCGTTCATTGCTGTAATAGTCTCATCGCTGTCGCCAGCGATAACGCGGACGAGATCGCCACAGATGCTGCGCGTGGCGGTGGGCATATCGAAATACTCAGAACCCCATTCATTGAGAGGCGGGATCATTTCCATGATCTCGTCCTTGGAGCCATTTTGCTGGGCAAGTTCACCGATAGGGATGGAACAGAGTTGATGGCCGGAAAGCAGGCCAATAGGTTTCGTGCTCAAAATATGAGTTCCTGTTAAATCCGCATCGCCATAATTCAGTCCAGTGGACTGGACCAGGTAGGTCTGCCCCTTCATCAGCATTACATTCCATGTATCTCCAGAGTTATGTGCGATGGTAACCTCGGCCGAAGTTTGCGGCTGGGCCTCTGCCCGCGTGTCCGTTTTGACCGGACCAATGGTGACAATGGTGCTGTCGTAGGGAGAAACAATCAGAAATTGGCCGGCGAGCGGATTGGAGGGACCCAGCGAATAATGATCGTCGTAATAGCAGGAGGTGTAGTACTCAGTGCCCAGGGCAGGAATGGGCATGGCAAGGTAACTATCCGATGACGAGGTATTGGCGCCCGTGTATTGGTAGCCGTACACTGCTATTGGATTCTGAGCATAAACATGAATCCCTTTGGTCACGGGGCGCTCGCAGGAGTCGTCTTCCCATGATGCCTCGTCACGCGCAGGAATGGTCCACGTACTGTTTGCAGCCAAAGTCATCTGGTAGGATTCAACCGGCATAGAACTCGACCCGCCATAGACATCCACATGTACTTCGTTCGCCGTGGAGGAGCAAATGAAAAGCTCGCAATTCTCTGGCGGGCAGCAGCCAAGGTAGAACGAATTCGGCATAAATCCTATCCAGAAATCCGTTCCCATCGAGGTCTGGCCTTTCTGAGCAATAGCGCTCCGCGAGAGAAAGCTCAAAAGCAAACTGGTGGCAATAAGAGCCACGCAAAAGCGAAGATGGGTAATGGTCATGGTTATCTCTGAGTTGACTTTATTAAGAATCTCTCGAATGACATTTTGTTACACCTATGGCCGAGGCGCTTATTGCTTCAGGATCCTCTTACTAACCGCGAGGCCGTTCGCTTTCGCCCGCACGATATACGTTCCGGCGGGCAGCGTGTTTGTTTGCCATTCGTAGGTGTCATGAACGCGGAAGTGAGCCACTTCACGGCCTAAAACATCGAAGACCTCCACTATTGCAACAGGTGCACCTGCAATGGAAATGATCGCAATACCGCTCGCCGGGTTCGGCTGGACGGTAAGCGTAATTGTGGCAGGCGATGGCTCGGTTGGCGTAACGCCGGAGGCAACTCCAAACCCGGTGAGGAGCGATGTATCCTTATTGTGGCGCGCGTAGATACTGGCACCGTTAATGTTCGTTCCCCAATTCATTTGGCTGTTATTCGTTCCCGCATGAGAAGGATGGAAGCAAAAACGCATGTTTGGAAACATTTCACCCGGATTAATGGCAGTCGGGATCGGGCCATCGAACGTATAGTCTGGATTATTGAATAGATGGGAATTGCTGTCCAGGACGAGCGGAGCGTTGCCAACATTGCGAATCTCGATGTCCGCACAGATGGTATCGCCAATTGCAACCGACCCGAAGTTGTGATCGCCGGCTATAATAATGGGCGTCAGTCCTCGGCCCTGAAGGAAGATCGCCGTATCGATGCAACCGGCAACGACCTTCACGCTATCCTTGTGTATGTTCGTATCCTGTGGCGAATAGCAGAACGTGAATATCACGGAATCGCCAGCTTTAAGAGTGGCTGGAAGCGAAGGAGTTGTCGAAATAGTAAACAGGCTCGGTGTATTGTACAGACTATCGAAAACGTTTACGCTTGTCAGATTGCCGGTCTGGGTTACGTAGAAGGTAGCCGTCTGGCATTGCTGGTCTAAGACGAGCGTATCCGGCAAGGTAACTTTATTAGTCGAAAGTGTCAACGATGGTGCTTTGTAGGCCAAGTGTATCACCGTATCATTCCCAGAGATGTCCACCGCGTAGAGTGCCGCGTACGCGTTTTGGGAAGGGTCGTTCACCATCACAATGACCGAAAGGCTTGTATCACCCACGACAAACGGAGGCGCAGTCGGGTTTAGCGGATCGGTGCCAGTTCCAACCAGCGTGCAATTGTAACTAACTTGTGGCGGTCGTGTAATATAGCCGTTCGAGTCGTTGAGGAGCATGACATCGGCAACCCCACCGCCCGTGCCACCCTCATGGACCAGCACATCCCATTCAGCGCAGCTTGGCACGATGTTGGCTTTCGGCGGGTCCGGTTGAGCGTGGGAACCATAGGCTTCGCCGGTGGGGGCTCCGTAGCCAAAGATATCTTTGTAGCGGGTTTCCGTGCGGCCGTACGAGTAACAGGCGAATGGTGTATTGCCGCTGATAATGTAACTACCGGAAGGCATCTTCAGCGTCAGACCGATCAGCTCGGGATGGTTCGGAATCGCATATGTTCTTGTAGGGGTGTACGATTGCAGTGTTCCATACGAGACATTATTCCGAACAACGGTTATAGCTCGGAGTGAATCCTTATTCGTGATGATGTTGATAAACTGGTAACCATTATAATCGGTGTTGGGCGGGGCCATGAAAATAGTGCTCATCTTCCAATGATCGATGGGAATGAGATTGATCTCACCTTCGGCCCGATAGCTTGTTTGATCGAGCGGGCTGGTGCCGCCACCGCTCTGAGGCATAGCACCTTTACCGCCGCCATCCGGTCCCACCTTGCGGTTCGGGTCCCAATCGTGATGACCCTGGAAATAGGTGTATTGGACGGCATAAAACTTTTTCAGATTACCCAGAGCATTTTTGGAGGTTGAATCCGTAAGAAAATCGAGTGGATCCGTGATGTTATCTAACTGTGTTGACTGATACAGTGCCAGATTGTTTGGGCCAAATTTCTGTGGCGGTGTACCAGGTTCCCAATAATTCATGGACATGCCTCTGGGGTCGTTGGTGAATAGGCGATACATATCTCCATCGCCTGCGATGGTGACATCCGCGATAGACGCCGGCATGGTGGGAATGGAAGGATAGTCCGAGCCCCAATCGACCGTGGGCGGCATTTGTTCTCCGATCTCATCGCGAATGTCATTGTCGAGGGTGGTCCAAAAGCCAGTAGGGAAGCCTATCATGGCCCGTTCCTGACCGCCTAAAACGGCGATAGGTTTATCGGCAACGATGGTTGAGCCGGACATATCATCTGCAACATCGATGGCATTGGACCGGACCCAATAGACCTCCCCGCGGTGCATGATGAGCGTTACCGGATGCGGAGTACCATTACTGCCCGCACCGGACTGGCAGCCAATAATACCTTGTCCGGCCGTGGTTGCATTGGGAACGAATATTACCGTCGTATTATCATAGGGTGCGATGATCATAAACTCCGAGCTGGAGGAATCGCGGTTTACAAAGCCTGGGTTGTCGGCCAGGGGGTTATCGTTATACGCCGCCACAACATAACTCTTGCCCAGTGCCGCGGTCGGAATAGCCTGATACAGGCTGCCATTGCTGGAACCTTCGGTGTAAACTTGCACGCTTACCGGGTACGTGGACGTAATGTGTGCACACTTGTATTCGAGCTGCTCCCCGGGACGGCTGGGAACGATGCTGGCCGGGTCAACCCGGACCTCCGAGCCTATCCCTTTCTTCAGAATGAGCTGGTTTCCAACTACTTCCGATCCATTGCCCGTAAAATAGTGGATGACGACCTTATTATTGTCCGAGTACGAGCAAATAAGGAAGTACGCAGCGGCATTTCCGGGTGAGAAATACCCGCCCTTGATAATCCCCGGCATTAGGCCGACGAAAAAATCGGTCCCTTCGGAATTAATACCCTGCTGTGCGTGAACGGTAGTCCCCATAGCGAAGCTGAATATCATTACTGCGAAACTCAGCAATACTGTGTGGAACCACCTGATATGAATGGAATTCGAAATGTTCATAGCTTTTGTGATACGCTGCTGTTGACTCCGCAGGAGCCACGGCAAAGAAATCTTCTCTAATAAGAAGACCATCGGAAGGGAGAAAGGTAACCGAAAATCTGGGAAATTCTATGAATTTCCTTAGAATTCATCCTATTCCCTCACGATCTGCTATGAATAAGAACGCGCAATCTCGACCGGGTTACAAGGAATTTTCCCGCGATTGTCAGATCAAGAACAATCTCTCAAATCAGATTTTGTTACAGCGACAGCCGCATTATTACTGCTTTAGTATCCGCTTACTAAGGACTTGTCCGTTCGCTTCCGCCCGCACGATGTACGTTCCGGCTGGCAGGCCCGCCATGTTCCACACGTAGTTGCCGGTAACGCGGAAGCTCGCCACTTCGCGGCCAAGGATATCGAACACCTGAACATTGGCGGAAGGGCCTGCGAGGGAGATTATAGAGTAATCCGCCGCAGGATTTGGCGTGACAGTAAGCGAGAATCTAAGAAGTCTTGGCGTTTGTATGTTCGCTGAGCCAAAGATAAAGCAGGAG
>JAKAIL010000069.1 GCA_021825235.1 Bacteroidota bacterium
TTGTCGGAACGAGCGTGCGCATCGGCGGTTCCCAACCGAGGCCGCAACCGATCGAGTTGAATAATCGTCGCTGCGTATCGCCGCTTTAAATCGTCCAGGTCCTCCAGCGAAACCGGCTCCAGGTCCGCAGCAAACTCTGGAAGCATCCCTGCTTTGGTGAGTTGCCCGACTTCTTTTTTAAATGCCGGCAAATCAAATGGTTTTTCCATGATACGTTCCGGGTCTTCCGGTGGCAGGACCATAAAAAAAATTTTAAAGCGTTAGTAAAGCAAGCCCTAAAGGAATCCCCCACCCTGTTTCACCATACGAAAGGATAGGCAGAGATTCGAATACATTGCAACCCAGTCTCGCACCGTTACCCTATAATCCCGGAGCGAAACCGAATGAACCAGAGCGAAAGTCCGGAATGCAATATACTGCAAAAATTAGCGGGATGCAAGAATTACAACAACAATTAGCGCCCCGATGGCCGAAGCGACGAAATTTACGACATTATTATTGATTTGCTTATAGCCATATAAGGGTTTCTGGTGCCGGGTTCCCGTTTTTGCAGGTCGTGAAACTTCGCATAAGCTACCCGTTTCCGGGTCCCGATATTTTGCTTGCACCGTGCTTCCCAGGATACTATCGGAGACGGAACCAAGCAGGCCCGCGAGAAAAATAGCTGCAATCGTTCCGGGGTTTTGCCGAAGGGGCGCGCCACCGGCAAGCACAGGCAACGGGATCGCTGCGATGAGTGCAATCAGGGCCGCACCACCCGCGGAAGCGGCAAGCCCGGCAATACTCACACCACCGGAAAGCCCGCGTTCCAATACTCGACCCGTTATGGCATCGTAAACACGGCCACCGAAGCGCGTGCCGATCTCCGTGCCCCAGGAATCGGCGCACATGGCAGCAATGGATCCATAAAAGGCATCGAGGAGGAGCATAGAATGGACCGGAACGAATCGTGCGGCAAGCATGGCAACGGTCGGCACAAACCCATTGGCTACGACTTGCCTCCAGTTCCGCGCATATCCCCCGGCTAACTCTTCCTTTCGAAGGAGCGGCGCTTCGCCGGGGCGTGCCGAAAGCGAAGAAAGAAACGATCCCGTCAGGAAAAATGCCAGCAATGCCGCGCTTGGACCCAGGCCGCCAAAGCCAAAAATAATCCCACCCGCACCAAACGCCGCCACGGCGCCTCCGGCATCCAGGGCACCGAGCCGCCAGGCAAGCACTGCCACCAGAGCCGCGCCGATAAAGCCAATAACCACCGCCATTAGGAGAGAAGCGCCTCTTCTAATTCCACGATAAGCTGCATCATAACACTCCGGAGCTGAAGCTGCAATCGAACGCGGTGCATGGCGCGATCGACCGCGGCAAGGGCCGCGATAATTCGGCGCGGTTCTCCTAAGCGCGATACAAATTTAGCCAGGTCTTCCATTTGATCACGATTGATCACCTCGCGTTCCGCGTGGGTGGCAAGCGCGAGCGCATCCCGAAGCCACAGCGCAAGCAAGGCGAGGCGTTGTTCGACGACCTGCCGCTTCTCCAAAAACTTCCCGCCGGAGCGCGGCAAAAAACGATCGATCTCGATTTGTGCTTTCCGCCGGCTTTTGGAAAGTCCCATGCGAAGAAATCCCACAATTTCCGTCCGCATTTGTTTTACATCTTCTCCCATCATGTCGCGGGCGCGCGTGTACCGTCCGGCGGCCAGCCGCGCGAGAAAATCCGCGTCGGCTTCCGTGAGCGATTCCCGGTCCATAAGCGCCTTACGGATCTCCTCTACGGAAAGCACATCGAACCGGACATCCTGCGTGCGCGAGCGCACCGTGGGAAGCAGCGCGTTGGGGTTCGAACTCGTAAGGACAATGAGCGTATCCGCGTGCGGCTCTTCTAACGTCTTCAAAAATGCATTCTGCGATTGGTCGTTCATCTTATCCGCTTCGCTGATAATAATGACGCGCCGGTTTGCCCCAGCGATACTGCGCGCCATTGAAAGCCGGAGTTCCCGAACCTGCGCAATGTGAATGGCCGTCGCTCTCGGTATCTCGATGTGATAGTAGGGATCCGCCGCTTTTGCGGCACGTTGTTCCCGCACAATGGCAACATCGTCTTCTTTTAACTCCGCACCTTCATCATCGGATTTTTTTGGAAGCACATGAATAAATTCGAGCGCCGGTGAGGCGAAGTTCGCGATGGCAGTACAACTGGGGCACTCATCGCATGCTTCGAACGAATCGCCGGAAGCGTTTACGCAATTCAGCGCTTTGGCCAGTTCGATCGCTGCGGCATCTTTGCCCGTTCCGGCGGGGCCGGAAAACAAATACGCACCGGGAAGCTTACCATGCTGCATGGCACTCCGCAAAATATGTTTCACGCGCCCCTGGCCGATAATATTAGACCACATTGTCCCAAAGAACCCCGGCCAGCACCGAAATAACTCCGTATTGCCAAAGAAAGCATGAAAACACCTTCATGCCATTGGATAGAGTTCACATCATTCCTTTAGGAACCCTTTTCGGATGAGTGAATGGTAACCTTCTTTCCGATATCCTGCTCCCCGGCTGGCATACGGTTCGAAGCAGGGTAGGGTAGTTATTTCTCAATTGATATAAATCACCGCACCTCGAACAGGGCGGACGGGCTGAAGGACTGCGGTTGAGCTTTCACACGCTTACCGTAGGAACTTTAGAACTCCGGACTTCCAGAGGTGTACTTATTATATTCACTAACTATCCATAGTTATGGTACTCAAATCACTTAAGCGAATGCTCGCGCATTCGTTCCATTTCTTCACGGCAGCCGCGCTGACACTTTTCGTGATCGTGGGGCTTTCCAGCCACGCGTTCGCGCAAATGGGCGGCGTAGGGCAGTTGCATAATGAGGTGACCTGGCCGACGACGATGACGGTTACAGTCGGTGGCGCCGCAAACGATAATTGGCAGGAGTCCGGGACGTTCTCGGTCGATGGCCTTAGTTACGATCAATCGCATGGGTTAGCCAACCCGAACTTCAGTGTCGGTATGGAAATCCCGATGCTTCCGAATATGATGCTCGTACCGCGTATCGAATACAACGATTACAGCGTGCAATTCGATAATTCGGTCGGCGGGGGCGCCCCCCTCGTCGTCAGCTTGCTGACGGTTGGTGGCGATCTCATGGCGAAGTACAGCTTCAATAATTTCCACGTATTGGCTGGTGGTGAAATTTCTACCCCGGTAAACGCGACGTATGCGCACTCGACGCAAATTGAAGCGGCGACGCACTCTACGGTCGAAATTCCGGCCAAGGAACACATTCTTGGCGCGCTCAAGGGCGGCGTAGGATATGATATTCCGCTCAATGCGGGCAATACGATCTGGTTAACGCCGGAAGCATTCTATACATACCCGCTCAATAGCGCTTCGCGCCAAATCGATAACGAGCTGAAGGTCACTGCGCTCTCGGGTGGTGCAAGTCTTAAGTTCGCTCTTCCATAAGCGTTTGTACGCTTTGGAAACCATGGCGAAGGTTCTTAGCTAACGCGCCGCGGCCCAGGGCCGCGGCGCGTTTCATTTCTATCGCTGTGATCGAAGTGTCAGAACGAAGCCCCGCACCCTCTGCGTTTACTTTTTCGAAATGAACATTCTTGTAACCAACGACGATGGCATCAACTCACGCGGCATCTACGAACTGGTGCTCGCCTTGCGCGAGGTGGGAAACGTTATCGTCATGGCGCCGCTCGGGGAGCAATCCGCCGTTGGGCATGCGCTCACTGTGAGCCTTCCTTTGCGCGTGACCGAGTTCCACAAGAACGGGAATTTTTTCGGATTTGCCGTCAGTGGCACGCCGGCGGACTGTGTAAAACTTGCGCTCCGCACCTTCCTCGCCGAACGGCAGCTGCCGCATCCCGATATCGTCGTTAGCGGTATTAACCACGGGCGCAATACGGCAGTCAACATCATTTATTCGGGTACGGTGAGCGCCGCTACGGAGGCGACCGTGCTCGATGTTCCTGCCATTGCCGTATCGCTCACCAGCTATTATCCGCAGGCAGATTTCAGCGCGGCCGCCGACTTTATGCGGCGGTTCACCCCGCAAGTCGCACAATTAGGCTTGCCTAAAGGCACACTGCTCAATGTAAACGTTCCACCATTGCCACGAAAGGAAATTCGCGGCATCGCCTATACGAAGCAAGGCGCATCGTATTGGGAAGACGAGTTCGAAAAGCGCGTCGATCCGCAGGAGCGACCCTACTATTGGCTCAAAGGGCGGTATATCATGGAAGATCGCGAAGAGGACATTGACGACATTGCCATCCGCGAGCGAAAGATCAGCATTACGCCGATCCATTATGATCTCACCAATCATGAGTTCCTGAAGAAGTTACGGGCGGACTGGCCGAAAGAATTTTAAATCCTGACCCTAAAACAGGACTTTCCGGTTTCGATAAAGGTTCATCAGAATTCCTGCCATCAGAAGGTTGGTAAGCAGCGCGGAGCCCCCGTAGCTCATGAAGGGGAGCGGAATTCCGATAACCGGCATGAGGCCGAGCGCCATCCCGATATTCACCGTCACGTGCAGGAACCAAATTCCGGCAATTCCGATGGCGACAACACTCGAAAAGATACTTCGCACGCTCGACGCGATCGCCACGCCACGAAATATCACAAACAGATAGAGCAGCAGAATAACGACCGCGCCCACGAATCCAAATTCTTCGGCCGGTACACTGATGATAAAATCGGTCCATTGTTTGGGGACATACCGTAACTGGGTCTGCGTGCCCTTGAGGTAACCTTTTCCCGTCAGGCCGCCGGAGCCAATGGCCATGCGGGTTTGAATCACATTATAGCCGGCGCCCAAGGGGTCCAACTCCGGATTGAGGACCACCTGCACGCGGTTCCGCTGGTACTGGTGCAGATGCTCGTAGATGAAATTCGTCGAGAAGGCAATGGCAATCACAATCCCAAAGGTAAACATGGTGAGCGCAAGGTTCCGGCGAAAGACAAAGAACAGGACCGCCCCGCTCACTAATACCGAAATTATGGCTGGCGTTTCTCCGAATAGCGAAAGGATTGCGACCAGCGTGGGAAAAACCACTGCTGCCAGAAGAAATAAATCCGCGCCGGACCACAATAGTAGAACGATGAGCAATCCTGCGAAGATAACCGCTGTCCCCGGGTCGGGTTCTTTCATAATCAGCGCGACGGGAATGAGCACGAGCGCGCAGACGAATGCTATCGAGCTCAGCCTTGTCAGGTCCCGGCCCTTGCTTAAGTATGCGCCAATCGCAAAGATGGTCGCCAGTTTTGCCAGTTCCGAGGGCTGGAACTGAAAGCTGCCAAAGGCAATCCAACTCCGGTGGCCATAGACCATCCTTCCTTTGACCGCGACAAAGGCGAGCATGCCCAGGCTGATAATATAGAACGGATACGCAATCGCCTGATACCATCGGACGGGCAGCATCGCCATTACAATCATTCCGGCAATGCCGCCGGCGGCAAAGACGAGTTGCTGACCAAACCGGTTGTTCATGTGCGCCGCATAGGTAGCGCTGTAGATCGCCAGGAATCCTGCAGCGACGAGCAGCAGAACGGAGATAAAGGTCGTGGTATCGAAGTTTCTTCGTTCCCCATGCGTATCATGAGTTTGCGAAAAATTCACCGATGCGATTTCTGCGGGCATGAGCTATCTTCCCTGGATTCCCGGACGGTGCGGATTCCGAAACCGCGCCGGACCTAAAATTTCACGGGTCACGACAAAAGTCCGGAGCGATTCCGAATCCAACGGTATTCGGCGTTGGACCTTCACTTTTTGCTCGTAGGGTATTTCCGAAGCGGGCGGAACGATTTCCTCGACCGTTTCAGCTTGGGAATTGGGTGCCGGTTTGGCTTTTTGCGCGGCTTCGACCATGGCACGAACGGACTCCGGCATTTCATTCGCTCCTAATGCTTCACGTGCCCGTTGGACCATGCGCGACGTAACCGGCTGATTCTCCTCTGCCGTTACCGCACCCAAAGGAACGGATAATGCTCGCTGCACGCGGGCCGGCTGTTGGCGTACCGGTGCGACTTGGGAACCGCGCGCCAAAAGCGCTTGCTTCCGCGCCTGGTCACGCATAGCTTTACGCCGGGCCTGGAGAACCGCCCAGATTATTACAAAGAGTAAGATGAGAATCTCTTTCATTGCCCGCAGCAGATTAATACGCCGCTGTTACTCCCCAAGTTTGTGAAAAATTTCTTCGATCGATCTGAAATGCTACAAGCTTCCGGCCACGATTTCCCCGCTCTTTACGACTGCGGCCACATCGCTCACCGCGATATGGTACGGCAGGTATTCGAGGCTCGGGATATCGTACAACACGAAGTCGGCCAGTTTATTCCGTTCGAGCGAGCCGTGCGTTCGGGCGCGGTCCAACGCCGCCGCGCCGTTGAGCGTCGCGGCCGTCAGTGCTTCCTCCGGCGTCAGTTGCATGCCAATCACCGCCAGCGTGAAAGCGAATTGCATATTTTCGCTCATGGCACTGCCGGGATTGCAATCGGTGGCAATCGCAACGGCGCAACCGGTGTCGATGAGTTTTCGCGCCGGCGCATGCGGCGCTCGAAGGCTGAGCGCGGTGATTGGGAGCAACGTGGCAATCGTAGGCGGAAGTCCACGGCTACCGGCCAGAGCACGAATGCCCTCCGCGCTCACTTTGAGCAAATGATCGGCGCTGAAGGCACCGAGTTCCACCGCGGTCTCTGCTCCGCGTGTTGCTTCAAGCTCATCGGCATGGAGCTTTATTTTCAAACCGAGCGCTTTGGCTTTATGGCAAATGCTTCGGGTTTCGTCTTCCGTAAAATAGCCTTCGTCCATAAACACATCGCAGAATTCGGCAAGATGGTGCAGCGCCGGTAGTTGGTTATCCAGAACATCAGTGACATAAGCGCCATGAGGGATGCCAGATGGGACCGCGTGCGCACCTAAGAAAGTCTTAACAATTTCCATCGGCGTTTCTCTTTGAAGCTCGTCCATAGCTTTCAGCAGCTTTCGTTCCTGCTCCACCGCAAGCCCATAGCCCGATTTAATTTCCATCAGCGTGGTTCCCAGCGCAAGCGCGCGTTCCACGAATGGCTTCGAATAGTGTACAATCTCTGCCATCGAGGAATGCCGCACCTGCTCGACCGAAGCGCGAATTCCTCCCCCTGCCTTGGCTATTTCCTGATAGCTCTTCCCTTCGGCACGCATCGCAAACTCGTCGCTGCGCTCTCCGGCAAAGGCACAATGCGTGTGGGAATCCACAAAACCGGGCAGCGCGACAAACCCGTGGCAGTCGATATATTCGATGGAAACCTTCCCGGAAGATGCTACCGATGGCGCGGGAGCGCGATCTTCCACAAACGACCCCACATTTAAAATGCGGCCACGATCGTCCACGAAAATCGCCGCATTCTCGAATTCCTCGATGGACTGCATTTCCGCTCCCCGCCGTGCCGAAAAACCCGTCGGCGTATAAAGTGTTCGAATATTGTGAAATAATTTCATTGTATAATCTTAGAACATAATAGACGGGGCTTTTAGGTCACGCCCATATTCTCCGTATTTTTGCAGCCGTGATTACGCTCGATGGAAACTCGCTCACAATACAAGACGTGGCCCGGGTTGCGCGCCGCGAAGAAACCGAAATTCGTATTTCGGAGGACGCTAAAGCGCGCATTGCGGCGTCCCGCCGGCTTGTGGACGAATGGATAGAGCGCGGCGAAGTCATTTACGGTGTAACGACCGGCTTTGGCGAGTTCGCTAATGTCACCATCCCGCATGATGATCTTCGCCAGCTCCAGCAGAATCTTTTGCGTTCCCATGCCGCCGGTGTTGGCGAACCGCTTGCGCCGGAAAGCATCCGGGCGATGCTCCTGCTCCGCGCCAATGCGCTGGCAAAAGGGTTTTCCGGCGTGCGGCTCGCAGTGATCGAGCAACTCTTAACGTTCCTGGCAAAGGATATTCTCCCGGTCATTCCTTCCCGAGGCAGCGTTGGCTCTTCCGGGGATCTTGCACCGCTGGCGCACCTGGCGCTGGCGCTAACGGGAGAAGGTGTGGTAACTTTGCCAGGGACGGTAAGGACAAAAGTGCCGGCTTCTGAGGCATTGGCCAATGCTGGGCTACCAACGCTCGTTCTTGAAGCTAAGGAAGGCCTGGCCCTCATCAATGGGACTCAGATGATGACGGCCATTGGCTGCCTTATGCTCCATCGCGCGAAGCAGCTTGCCGACCTCGCCGATATTTCCGCCGCCATGTCCTTCGAGGCGCTGCGCACCACCGACCGCGCGTTCGATCCGCGCATTCACGCCGCGCGCCCGCATAAGGGACAGCAATTCGTGGCGGAACGGATGCTGCGCCTCATCGAAGGGAGCGAAATACGCAAATCGCACCTGGAAAACGATCCCCGCGTGCAGGACGCCTATTCCATTCGCTGCATCCCGCAGGTCCACGGCGCGGTGCGGGACACCATCGAGTTTGTGGAACGCACGCTCTCGATCGAAATCAATTCGGCGACCGATAACCCTCTCATTATTCCAGATTCTCCCCCGCCTTTCCAAGGCGGGGGACGGGGGGTGGTTGGTTCCCACCTCGAAGGCGGCAACTTCCATGGCGAGCCCATTGCGCTCGCGCTGGATTATCTCGCCATTGCGCTTTCGGAACTCGCAAGCATTGCGGAGCGCCGCACGGAGCGCCTCGTCAACGGCGCCCTCTCCAATGGCCTGCCGCGCTTTCTGACAAAGCATGGCGGACTCAACTCCGGCTACATGATCGCCCAGTACACTGCCGCCGCCCTCGTGAGCGAAAATAAAGTTCTCGCACATCCCGCCTCGGTGGATTCCATTCCCACCAGCGCCAACATGGAGGACCATAATTCGATGGGATCGATTGCGGCGCTGAAACTCCGGAATGTCGTGAAGAACGTGGAAACGGTTCTTGCCATTGAGCTTCTTTGCGCGGCGCAGGGCATCGATTTTCTTGCACCACTTAAACCCGGCAAAGGCACCGGTAAAGCCCATGAACAAATTCGTGCAAAAATTCCAACGCTGGAATATGACCGGAACACGTCAGGAGACATTGCGAACGTTCTGGATATTATTCAGGGCGCGGAATATATTAATCAGGTGAATCATGCGATAGGTCACAAATGAGTCCCTTCGGCTTTTTATTGAGCTACAGGGTGTTCTCCTTTTCATGGTGCTTCGGACCTCTCGGCGGTCTCTGCTTTTTGCGCTCCTGATTGCGGGGGTGATGACCTCCTGCAAGGCGCCGACAGCACCTTCCTCTAATCCCACGCTGACTCTAATTTTGCCCGATTCCGCGCGAGCCTACGATACACTTGTCCTGCATGCTCGCTATTCCGATCCGCTCCAGCCGTCATGGGAATTCTATTGGCAGTTCGGCGATTCGAGCCGCGCAACAATGCAGGACACGAGCATTCGCCATGTCTATGATTCTGCGGGCACTTACACGGTGCACGTCGCATTGATCGATTCGTCGAAGACGATTGCCAAACAAGTCGGCAATTTGCAAGTGTTTCCGCTCAATGGCCCTGCTCTTACGCTTACTGCACCGGATACCGTCTATTGGGGCGATTCCTGCATCCTCAGCGTATCAAGTTCCCAACCGCTCCAACCAACATGGCGATACACTTGGTCCTTTGGTGACACCACAACCACGTACTCCACTCAACAGGACAGCGTCCTGCATTGGTATCTGAACCCCGGCGACTACACCGTGCGCGTCGAATTGGATGACACCGCACGGCATATCCCGCTCGCTTCCCGCACTACCACTGTGCATGTGGTAGCGCGGCATTTTGATTTGGCGTTGCTACAGTCGATGAAATATGTGGAAGTGAACTGGCAAGCGTTTTTCTCTACTCAAATTCAAGGTACCGGTGGAATTGTCTGTGGACCACAATTCCCACCAGCGCTACCATTAACATGGTCTGGAACAGGATTCACTATGCTTGATACTGTCAATTTGCATGATTCGCAAGAGAACGGATTTGCAGTGGCCTCGATCCAATGGTCTGGAAGTTTTGATTCCGAATTCACACATATATTCATTGCTACAGACTCGAACGGTGAGTTCTATTCAGGACAGACGCAGCCTGGTTCTTTCTTTTGTGACCTTACTTGGGAGTCCTCTTTCTTTTCTGCCGCGATATTTCAATCGGAATCGGATTCAGAAGTTGTCTTCAAGGCTCGGGGACCTTTTATCCCAGGTTCCCGATATGAAGCGACCATATCCTGTAAAAGTTACTCTCAAGAGTCAATACGAACCCAAGCGCGATGGACGGAGCCTAATCCACCTTTCGTATCATATACGATTATTCGATTCTATAAATGATCCCCCAAGTTCTGGCACGCTCAACTATAGTTCCTATGCGGAGAATTTTTCAAAGTGGGTTCAAAAATAGAGCAATTGTCGGCCCTGTGCTCCGCATTCCCAAGAAATGAGTTGCCCCATCCCGATGTGCATAAATCGGCACCCCGAGGCGTGATGGAACTTTATCGCAACCAAAATTCGGACTCAAAAATAATCGCTCGCGGCAAGGCGCACCATGGTTGGCTCATAGACACAGGCTATGTCATACAGCATATGGGCTACCTTTTCCGGGGAAGAATTTCGGGTTGGATCTTCATTGGGGTAAGCCACCCGGCGCATATCCGTCCGCATGGCACCGGGATCGAAAGCGTGCACGCGAATGTGGCTATCGAGTAGCTCATCGCGGAGCACCTGCGTAAATCCTTCGAGCGCAAATTTGCTGGCGGCATAAGCTCCCCAGCGCTTTTTCCCTTTCATTCCCGCGCCGCTCGAAACATTGATAATAACGCCGGAATCCGCTTCCAGCATGGGCCGGAGCGCGGCCTTCACAAAATAAAACGCGCCATTTAGATTGATCTCGATGACCTTCCGCCACACGTCCTCGGAATATTCTTCTATCGTCTCCCGCGGCCCTAAAATGCCGGCATTATTGATCAAAACATCGATCGCGGACCAGCGTCCCAGCACCCGCTCCACAAAGCCATGAACGGCGTTTGTGTCCGAAATATCGAGGGCCTGCGTAAACAAATTGGGGTTGTTTAGTTCCTCTTCCGTCCGCGCCAAATCGGCTTCATCGCGGGCGCAAGTGGCCACGCGCCATCCCTCGCCCAGCCATTTTTTGACTGCGGCTCGTCCCAGGCCTTTCGTTCCCCCGGTGATTATTACCACTTCTGACATTAGCCATAAAACATCGCCCCGTGGGCGAAAGGTCGCTGCTTTTTGCGGAGCCAAAGAGTTCCGGCACGCCTCCACGAACCCGTGCGTTTTATGCTCCGACCAATGATACGACGGCTTTACCGGCAATACCGGCTCCAGATAATTATCGCATTTGCGCTGGTGACTCTGGAGAATTTCGCGGAAATCGCGGAACCGTACGTCTTTGGGAAAGCGATTGACGGCCTGCGAGAAGTGAATCGGGTTGAGGAGGAAGTGGATTCCAGTATGACGACGATCCAGCTCCGGCAGGTGGCCGATTCTGTCCGGGCACATCTACTGGATTCGCTCAGAATCGTCGATTCCATGCGATCGGCGGATTCTGTCCATATTCCCGATTCGCTCGAATCGAGCAATTTGTTTTCGCCAAGCAACCTCCGTGATGGCCCTATCAGCTCATTCGGTCTGGTGCAGCTTACGAATTTTATCGTTGCAAAACAGCGTTTCCACCACCCCGACTCACTACCACCGGAGGGGACTCCGCAGCGAGCCAGAATTGATAGCGTACGGCGTGACTTGCACCGTCGGGATTCGCTCCGAAGCCTGCGATTGCGTCGCAGGCGCATCATTATGAGCCGCGCAGCCGTTCGCGATTCTATTCGAAAGGCTCTTCTGGCGCATAAAAATCCGGGTCCTGGCAAGCCGGCAGGGGTTATTCCGCCGAAGCCGGGCGCGCCGCTCAACCATTTTGTGCTCCAGGATATTGGGCTGTTCATTCCCCCGCTGATACCCTGGGTTTTGCTCTTTCTTATAAATTCCGGGTTGGGTGGCTTCCGGCGCATTTACGACACGCGCACCTATACGAAAATGTTTGCCGATCTTTCGAGCGATGTCGTGGCGCGCCAACTGGCGCAAGGCGAAGACCTTTCCAAAGTAGCGGCCCGCAGTTCGATGGCCTGGAATAATATCGAATTTTTCCAATATAATGTGCCGGAATTCCTGGAGCAGCTTATTGCCGTCGGCGGAGCTGTTATTGCGCTCGGTCTTTTCGATTGGCGCCTCACGGCAGTCGGTGGATTTCTCATCGTTCTTGTCCTGTTCGGCAGCAAATATTATATGCGGATGCTCGAAGCGATCCAGGTGCGCCTGCACGATCGCTATGAAGATGAGTATAATATTTTTGGCACTCGGGAGCCGGCAAAAATTCAGTCTTATTACAATGAGATAGCGGATTTGGAAATCCGCTATTCCCAGCGATCCACGATGAGTTATGGCGTAGTGCGTGTATTTCTCCTCATCATGTTTCTCACCACGCTCTATATTTCGATCGATCTGGACCGGTTCACTATCGGTGCGCTCTACTCCATCGTTGCCTACGTTTGGAGCTTCGTAACGGCGACGGAATATATTCCCTATCTTTCGGAGAAATGGGTGGAGCTGAAGGATGCCTCCCGCCGCATTACGGAGCCACTCCCGGCAGAAGACTAACCGAACAGGGAAACCTATGCTCCGGCTTTACGTTTGTTTATATTGATGCCAATATAATTGACACCAATAGATATGCCGGACACCCATTTATCCGAAATATTGGACGGGTTGCGAACGCTCGTCCACGCATTGCAGGCCGGGTCGCGAAGTTCTGAGGAACGCGTCGGCCTTAGCGGGGCACAGCTTTTTGTGCTCGAAAAGCTGGCCTCGACCTCCATGTCGGTGAATGAGTTAGCCCGGGCGACGCATACTCAGCAGAGTACCGTTTCGGTGGTGGTATCGAAATTGGTAAAGAAAGGGCTGGTTTCGCGCGTCCGATCGTCGAAAGATGCGCGGGTGCAAATGCTTTCGATCACAGAACGCGGCGCTTCCCGGCTGGCCAGCGCGCCGGAGACGGTTCAGGACCGGCTGGTTGCTGCGCTAAAAAAAATGCCACGCTCGGACCGTGCGGCGCTTGCCACACATTTAAGTCGCCTTCTGCGGGACGCTGAATTGTCCGAAGTTCGCCCCGAATTTTTTCTTGAAAGTAACAGGAAATCGAATGGACGCCAGTGAAAAGTTGTCGAGAATAAAGGCCCCGCAAAGCCCCGCCTTAGCGGATCCACGTTTGCTGTTTATGACTGGACTTGCCGCTATTATTGGCATTTGCGCCGGCATTATTTCCCAGATCGTCGTGGCGATGATTGGGTTCGTGACAAACGTATCGTTTTTCGGTATTTTCTCCACCAGTTTTAATTCGCCGGCTGACAATCACCTTGGATGGTGGGTCGTCCTCGTTCCGGTAATTGGCGGCATTATCGTCGGATACATGGCGCGGTATGGCTCTGCTGCCATTCGCGGGCATGGGATTCCGGAAACCATGGAGCAGGTGCTCCTGAACCAAAGCCGAATTCCTCCGCGCATAACAATTCTTAAACCGCTTTCTGCCGCCATTTCTATCGGCACCGGAGGGCCATTCGGAGCCGAAGGACCGATCATCGCGACCGGGGGAGCACTTGGCTCACTTATCGGCCAACTCTTAAAAACGACGGCCGATGAACGCAAGGTGCTGCTCGCCGCCGGCGCGGCAGCCGGAATGGCGGCTATTTTTGGTTCCCCCGTTTCGGCAGTCCTGCTTGCCATCGAGTTGTTGCTGTTCGAATTCCGCAGCCGCTCTTTTATTCCGGCGGCCGTGGCGGCCGTGGCCGCAACAGCAGTCCGAATATTCTTCCAAGGGCTAAAGCCGATTTTTGCTATGCCCAATCTTCCCACGCCGACGGAGGGGGCTATTGTAACCTACGTCCTGATCGGCGCCGCCGTCGGGCTCGCCTCCGTGTGGATTACCCGTGGCGTCTATTGGATCGAGGATTCGTTCGAAAAATTAGAGCACTCGCGCTGGAAAATTCACTGGATGTGGTGGCCCGCCATTGGAGGCGTTGCAGTGGGCGTCATCGGCTATTTTGTTCCCAAAACTATGGGCGTGGGATATGATAATATCTCCGGTCTGCTCAACGGCTCGTTTACCACGGAAGCGCTTATATTCCTTGGGATCTTTAAGTTAATTAGCTGGGCGATTGCCCTGGGCAGCGGAACTTCCGGTGGAACGCTCGCACCCTTGTTCACCATTGGTGGCGCGTTGGGCGCGGTCCTTGCCGTCGCGATACATCTTGTCTTTCCTCACATAAATATCGATCCCCGCATGGCGGGCCTGATTGGAATGGCGGCAATGTTTGCAGGGGCTTCACGCGCGTTGCTTGCCTCGGTCGTCTTCGCGTTTGAAACGACGCTCCAATCCGCCGGACTATTGCCGCTGTTAGGCGGATGTGCCGCCGCGTATATCATCTCCAGCTTCTTTATGAAGCACACGATCATGACGGAAAAAATTGCCCGGCGCGGATTGCACGTGCCCTCGGAATATGCGGCGGATCATTTAGCACGCGTATTGGTACGAGACACCGTTTCTCGACCCGTGGTATCGCTTCGATTTAATCAGGCCATTGCGGACGCTCGGCAATGGTGCCGATCGGGGGTTCCAGGCTCCCAGCACGGCGGATTCCCGGTGCTCGATGAACAGGGAGAGCTCTCAGGGGTCATCTCCCGAAAGGAGCTGTTTTCGAGCGATGCCCAGGTTGATAAGCCCGTGGTGTCGCTTATTCACCGGACACCGGCGGTGGTCTTCGAAGATAACACGCTTCGCGAAGCCGCCGATTTGATGGTCATGGAAAAAGTCGGACGGCTGCCGGTCGTGCTCCGCGAAGACCCGTTGCAGGTGGTAGGAATGCTTACCCGAAGCGATTTGCTGCACGCGGACGAATCCCGCCTCGAAGAGGAGCAGCATGCCCACCAAACCATTCCGATTTCCTCGCTCTGGAGAAAAGTCACTCCCTCATGAGCTTTCGAATTTCACCCGGGAGCGGACCCATCCTGAAAATCCATCCAATCCGTGTAATCCCGGTTCTTTTTTCGTAATTTTGTGGCCACAATTTCTTTATTGACCATGACATTACGAAAACAAGCACTCTCCCTCACTACCATTCTTTTTTGCGCCTTGTTTGTGGCAAGCTGCAGCAGTGGCGGCGGACCGGCTTCGGGACTCTCGACGAAAAATGAAGTTACCGTTTACTCCGTGAGCGATGTGGATTTTATCAATCCTATGCTTTCCAGTACGGATTTGGCAAATTACATCGAAAGCGATATTTTCGAACAATTGACCGGAGGAAATCCCAGAACCCAAGCGTTCACAACTGGGCTTGCGTATGTGCCCGTCGAAAGCCCGGACCACCTTACATTTACCTTCACCATGGACTCTACCGCACACTGGTCCGATGGTCAACCGGTGACGGCCGCTGATGTAATATTTTCATATAAGATCGTAAATAATCCCTACGTAATCAATGCAGCGCCTATCCGCAGCTATTTCTCTAATCTGGATAGCTGCTGGATTCCCGCCGGTCATCCAAATGAAGTGGTATTCCATTATAACAAATATAGCTTCGATCTTCTAAAGACTACCAATTATGTAAGCATCCTTCCAAAACATGTCTGGGATCCTACCGATCTTACGGATAAAATTAGCTGGGCAGATTTAAAGCAAGTGAAACCAAGCAATCCCGCGGTCAAACAATTAGCCGACCACTTCCAGGATCCGAAACTCCAACGGGATCCACGGTTCATGATTGGCAGTGGCCCGTATAAATACGAATCGTGGGTTACCAACGACCACGTGACGCTTGTCCGCGACACGAATTACTGGGCACGGAACTATCCGTGGCACGAAGCATACCCCAACCGCATCATTTTCAAAACGATCAAAGATCCCAATGCCGCGCTCGTCGCACTCAAACATCACGATATCGATATTGACCCTGCGCTTACTCCCGACCAATTTCTTACGGACGTTGACACCACAAAGTTCCAGGATATCCGCAAGGACACCTTCTATGAAAACGCGTATTCGCTATTGGGTTGGAACAATGCGCGACCACTATTCGCGGATAAGATGACGCGCAAAGCGCTCACGATGCTCGTTAACCGGGATGAAATTTTGAAAGTCATATTACATGGCCTCGGGAGGAAAGTCGATGGAATTGTAGCGCCGACGCAGCCTAATTTCGATCCCACGGTAAAGGAACCGAGCTTTAATCCCGATTCCGCCAAAGCAATATTGGCGCAGGAAGGATGGAAACCCGGCAGCGATGGCTATCTACAAAAGATGATCAATGGTCAAATGACGAAGTTCCAATTTATCGTAATGTTCCAATCGCCGGGAACGGTGGCCAAGCAAATCCTTCTCATCATTTCGAATGAAATGAAAAAGGCGGGCATCAACATGCAACTTTCCATGCTCGAGACTTCCGTCTTTGGAGAAAACCTTCGAGAACACAAATTCGACGCCTACTATGGCGGATGGGTTGGAAATTTAACGGGCCCACAAGGTATCGAGGATGAACCCGGTCAAATCTGGGAATCTTCTCAGGCAAAGAATGGGGGCTCGAATTTCTATTCCTATTCCGATCCACGCGCAGATTCACTAATGGAAGCTATTAAGG
>JAKAIL010000302.1 GCA_021825235.1 Bacteroidota bacterium
GAGAAAATTTACATTATTGAGGTCGAGCGCTATGTAGATCGGATCCTGTTCGTGGGTCCGTTCCGCATCATGGAGCTTTTGGCTGAGAACCATCAGCCGGTCGAGTGTTGCTATCATTGTCCTCTATACCTCCTGAACTTGCTTTCCGTGCGACGTTTCCGAGATATACACAAAATGTACACGAAGCCCGGTGGACAAATATGCAAAATTTTACGTCGAAAGTCAAGTAGTAAATAGCAAAAAATGCAAAATTTTGAAGATTGTTATCAACAATGGCTTTCTAAAAATTTAGTTATCAACATTTCCACATTTTTAAACTCAGCCTTATCCGCAACGGCTTTCATTCCGAAAATAAGCCCAATTTTGATTTTTATGTAAGACTGATTAAGCCTGGATTCCCGCATTCCCACTTTCGTGAGCACCGGAATGACAGAATTTTGAAAACCATGGCGCAAAGCGCAAAAAGCAACACCCTGTCATTCCGGTGCTCACGAAAGTGGGAATGCGGAAATCCAGACTCAGACTTAATCAGAGACTAAAGGCGAGGGCTGACACTGGACTGAACGATGATGGTCCGTCTGCCGTTTGGAAAGATATTTGAATACTCCAGCGATTTCAAATCAATCTCATAACGTATGTTTGGAATAACTCCGGTTCACCTGCACCTCCTCATCAATCATTTACCCGTAGTGGGAAGTATTGCTTCGGTCCTGCTGCTCTTATTCGCAATTCTTCGGCGCAATGCTGAACTAAAACGAACCGCGCTGTTGGCCTTCGTCATCACTGCCATTTCGGCGTATGCCACAGATGCTACCGGCGATGGGGCGGCTCATGTTGCGCGTCAAATACCCGGTGTGTCGCGGCAGGCCATCCATGAACACTCGGAAGCAGGCGATACCGCAATGGACGCTTCGATAGTCGATGGATTGATTGCTCTCGTTGCGCTAATCCTTGCCTGGCGTAAACCCGGTGGGGAGCAAACCATCGGCGATTACGTCCGGCACCACAAGGAACCAAACCAATGGCTCATCGTGGCAACGCTGATCGTCGGACTCGTTCAAATTTACTATGTCAGCGTAGCCGCGTATGAGGGTGGGCTTATTCGCCACCCGGAAATACAAAGTGGCTACGTTGTTCCGGTTCCCGGCGGCACGAATGGCTACGTTGTTCCGGTTCCCGGCGGCACGAATGCCCCCGTAGTTCCTCCGATCCCGGAGCCATCCAACGATACCGACTAAGAGCTTCGATAGCTCAGCTCGACATCGAGCGGAGGAATTCCTTGTTCGTCTTGGTACCGCGCATGCGGTCAAGCAGGAATTCCATCGCATCGACCGGTTGCATATCGGCCAAAAGCTTTCGAAGAATCCAGGCACGGTTGAGGTCCTCGGCACTCAGCAGGAGTTCCTCGTGCCGTGTTCCCGATGCGTTCACGTCGATTGCCGGGAAAATACGGCGGTCGGCGAGTTTACGGTCGAGCTTAATTTCCATGTTACCGGTTCCTTTGAACTCTTCGAAAATAACTTCGTCCATGCGCGAACCGGTTTCGATGAGTGCGGTCGCGATAATCGTAAGCGACCCACCTTCCTCGATATTCCGAGCCGCGCCAAAAAACCGTTTTGGCCGGTGCAATGCCAGCGCATCGACGCCACCGGAAAGTATCTTCCCCGAATGGGGAATAACGGTGTTGTGTGCCCGGGCCAGTCGCGTAATAGAATCGAGCAAAATAATCACATCCAGCTTAGATTCCGTCAACCGCTTGGCTTTTTCGATCGCCATATCGGCAACCTGAACGTGGCGCTCCGGCGGCTCATCGAAGGTCGAGGCGACGACTTCCGCCTTCACCGAGCGTTCCATATCGGTAACTTCTTCCGGGCGCTCGTCAATTAATAAAACGATGAGCTTGGAATCCGGATGGTTCCGTGCGATCGAGTTCGCAATTTTCTGCAAAATAATCGTCTTACCGGCTTTCGGCGGCGAAACGATAAGCCCGCGCTGGCCAAATCCAATCGGACAAATAATATCCATGATGCGCATGGTATATTCACCCGGCGACGTTTCGAGCATGACCTGCCGGTTCGGATAGAGCGGCGTGAGATTATCGAAGAGCGCCCGATCGTGCGCCACCTCCCGTGGAAGATAATTCAGCCGATCGATTTTGAGCAGGGCAAAAAATCGCTCGTCTTTCTTCGGAGGCCGGACCGTCCCCTCGATAGTATCGCCCGTACGGAGATTAAACTTCTTAATTTGCGACGGTGACACATACACATCGTCCGGCGAAGGCAAATAATTATAATCGGGCGAACGAAGAAAACCGTAGCCATCGGGTAAGAGCTCGAGGGTTCCCGAAGCTGGCGTGCCCGTCTCTTCTTCCGCAACGGCCTTGCCGTTCGTCGAGGGAGCGGTCTGCCGCTTGTTGGCTTCGGCTTCGAGGATATGAAATATGAGCTCCTGCTTTCGCATATCCGTATAGCCTTCAACGCCAAGGTTTTTGGCCAGATCGTTCAGCTCGATGATCTTCTTCGATTTAAGCTCTGTTGCGCTAAGTGGTGCCATGTATGATTCTCATGTTAGGCTATAGACGAATGCCGCCTATTCCTTGCTCTGTTAATTGTTACACTATCGAGCGAATCCCTCCTGCGTTTATCGTGAGGAATGGCCCGTAGCTTTTCGGCTTTGGCTAAAACCAAATTATCTACCGAAAAAGGTGAATTCTATTGGAAAACGTGTTGGCGCTCGAAGAGGAAGCGTTACCTTCCTCTCGAAAAATGCCGGTCCCGACCGTATAAAAAAATAAGCTTCGTTGGAATGACGCGCTCTGGAGACAATTTCGAGCGCCCAGCAACTAAGCGGAGCAAAATCCAGGAAAATAATTCAAATGGCGAGCCGGTCTGCGTGATTGAACAAACGTAATAACGAATTGAAAGCTGTCCGTTTTCCTCACACGTGAATCGTCCTACAAAGACAAATCGGGACCGGAAGAATTAGGCCTGAGCTGCTCCGAAGCAGAAACCATTCTACTTCTCAGACCATGAAAACGCGGCCTCCCTGCTGAAAGTTCTCCAAAAATTCTCCCACCACATAATGGGAGCCTGTTAAGAGGACCGTGTTGCCCCGCTGGGCTCGTTGGAAGGCCTGAGCAAGCCCGTCCAAAACCGCACCCCCATTTAGGGAGGCAATCCCAGCTCGTCCGGCGGCGGCGTGAAGAGTAGCACTCGAAAGTGCCCGATCGGTTTTCGCCTGGACTGCAATGAAAGACGATGCGAATTTTTTGATCGACGCCAGGATGCCATCCACATCCTTGTCCTTCATAACGCCCGCAACGACAATGGGTTTTCGCTTGCCTTTTCTGCTTGCAAAAAATTTCCCTACCGCATCGAAGGCTTGCGGATTGTGCCCAACGTCCACGAAAAAGTCAACCTTACGCTTTGCCAAATCCGGATGGAAAATAGGTTCGATCCGGCCATGAAAACAGGTCAACAATTCTGTACTGTGAATGCCCTTTCGCGTGAGCTTTAGGGGTATTCGGTATGGCAGCATCTCTATGGTAGCTCGGACCGTGTGAACATTTCGCTCCTGGTGTACCCCGGGAAAAGGCGGCG
>JAKAIL010000303.1 GCA_021825235.1 Bacteroidota bacterium
CGTGCGCCATTTCGGTTACCGGAATCCGGGCGCAATCGAATACCGAATATTCGTTCCGGCAGCAGTCCGTCGCGGATGGACAAAGCTACGGCGAAACGGGTGGCGCTGGAACGGGAGATGCGGTTCCGGTCCTTTCTATGGATTGCCTTGCGGCGAATGGCTATGGCCAGTGGACATTAAGCAGCTCCACCGGTCAGGGTACGAACGGCGCGACAACATATCCCGCCGGTTGGTACCTGCTTGCAAATGGGTTGTATACGCCGTCCACCCACTATGATGCAGCGGCGCATGACCCGACGCTGCTGACTAATCACCCCGAATGCATTCCGCCCGGCGTGGTGCAAAATGGGCAAGTGGTGGGTGACGTAACGGTTGGAGAACCCAAAGCTACGGCGAATCTTGACGGCGCTGAAACATTCGTCTGGCCGGACCAAAATCCAGGAACGCTGCATCAGGATTTTCAAGTACAGGGCTTCCGTCAGGGGAGCGTCGATCTTTCACTTTCGTTCCTCGCAAATCCACACCCTCCGATGAACGTCATTACATCAGCCATTACACCGTTTACATCGATTTCGACGGGAACGCCGTTGCATACCGTGGTGAGTACTACCGCCGCGGATGAGTTCGATGTTTGTTCCGATGCGGCGTACCTCTATATTACGTGGTGCTCTTCCACCAATATGTCGCCAGGCGTCGGCCCCAGCGAGATTTGGTGGGAGGTTTTAGACATCAATACGATGGCCGTCGTGGCCGGACCCACCTCCGCGGGTTCCGGAATGCGGCCAACAATTGCCTGCGATCCGCGCGATAATCGTAATGGCGGTCCGGCGATTCATTTCGATCTCGCCTTCATTGCTCCGGTGGCCGGAAGCTGGCTTACCTTGGGCGGGATGACGGGTGGAAACCCCGTGTGGAAGGACTATAATGCGGGAACCTGGACCACCTATCCCGCAACGGTAACCGTTCTCCTTCCGGCGGGAGGAACTACGACTTACTACATGGCCACGCATGTGCGAGCGCTCGTTAGCAGCGTTGCCGGCGGCGCATGGTATCCGGCCTGTTATGCCATTGTCGAAGGCTTTTCTGGCGATGTGCTTTCGCCCGTGCTCATTCTCTACAATCAACTCGATCCTCATATTCCGATGGGCCAGGCGGCCTATGTCGATGGCGATGTGATGCCGCCCTATGGTGTTCCGTTAGGTAATCCCAATCCAACCGATCCTATTCCAGCACCGATCACACCGCAGATAGGCTGGCCGGTGAAGGACGCGCCCATCGTCGCATTCGCGAATCCATACGACAATCAGAATATTAGTTCCGATATTCCGAGCGACTGGCAGGCCTACGACCAATTCCATTGTCTTTATCAATTAGACCTTTCCGGATTCCCGGGCCAGCCGCCGAACCAAACGTATCCGCTCCTGATCGTGCGAAATTCCGACAATGGGGAAACGAACCCTCTCCAGCCAAACCCGAACGGTAGCACGGCCGATACACGGCTGGTGCTAAACCAGGTGGAGATGAGCCCTCCGCCGCCACAGCCACAGTTACTCCAATATCCTGCCTCCTATTGCGCCGCCGTAAACCAAATGGGCATCCACGTCCATTGGCGCAGTCAAGCCAATGAGGGATCTCCTGTCATCCATTACTACTCGCGCGATATGAACCGCACTTTCGATGAAGACATCGATGAGAACACATTAGTTACCGACCAATGCACGGTGAGTAATGGGACGGGGCACGGCGGTCGGGTCGGCGCCAAGGTAGATGTCAACAAAGAGATGACCGTCTGGACCGACCCCAATTATGGGCCACCAAGTATTGATGGCCTAAGTGGGCTGTATTCTCCACCGAATATTCCTGGCGCATTGAGCACCATAAATCCATACGTGGGCACCTTGAACTTCCAGGGATCGAATGTGGCACTCGTAGTCGGCGGCGACAATTGCCCCGGATCGGACATTTACAATCCCTGCCCCGCATGGCTGGCCGTAATGCCATACTTTTATTTTAACTTTTCCGGTTCCGGCGAAGCAGTCAACATCGAACAGAATGCCACTTTCGATTATTATGGGCTGCTTGCGACACACGATGGAACAAGAGCGCAAACCGGCATCAGCACTCCATTTACAGATGGCACGGGTGACGGCGTAGGGGCTGGAACCATTAATCTTTATGGAGGCTACATCATGCCGGGCGAGCCGGGTGATCCCGCCTACTTGAAGGTGCATGGCGGCGCGGACGTCTTTACAGGGGCGGGCGGGAGTCTATCATCGGATAATGGGAACATAAGTGTGGCCTATGAATCGGCCATCTTCCCGGAAACAAATGGTAGTGCTAACTCTCCTGCCACGGGGCATATGACGCTACTGGGCCAGACCAGTCTGTATTCTGGGGAAGTGGATGGAAACATTCCGTATATCGCCAATGATCCTGGATATGCACGCCGCGTAATTATGACCGTGGATAATGGTTATACACCAGGATCTGGCAGCACGCAGTTCGATGCCAGTGGCGAGGCATTTAAGAATTCCGATCCGAATGCAACAAGCGAACTTTTGTTCGGTCATGCGAACCGAAGCGCTGGAAATTCCTTCGAGACAAGCACATTCGAATCTTGCACTGGTGACGCTATCGAACTCCATGTTGTGGATCCAAGCACAACAAGTTCCCTCGATATTGAGAATTGCACCTTCAATAATATCCGTAACCGGTGCATCTACATTGAGAACGACCAAGACCCCATTACTGTATCATATGGGCAGATCACAATTAACGGTAATACCTTTGGGTCCTTCGCCTCCGATGTCGCGGATATTGGCGTGCGCGATGCAAACCTCTTAGCCCCGGATGGAATTTATTTCCGAAATTTCGATGCCCAAGCCGGGACCGGTTGGCAAAATGGAACCGTTCCCATTATCAGCAATAATATTTTTACCTATAGTGGTAATTACAGTGCTGCGGAAAATAAATGGGGCGCGGGTATTGATTATGACGGCATTTGCAGTGGTGCTATCCATCTCGAAAACACCACTGCAATGGTGCTCTCTAACACAATCAGTGATAATGGTTATATTGCCGGTATCGCGGTGCAGGGAAACGGTCAAAATCCACCGCTTACTTACTCTGTTATATGCAGCAATGCTATAAGCGGCATGACAGACGCATTTGATGAAGGCGACAACAACGAAATCGGCCTTGTAACGAACTATCTAGAAGGGCAAGTATCCTTGAATACGATAACTGGCTGCGATGAGGGATATGCGAGCTATGACAATGACGAGCCATACGTCTATATGAACACAATATCCGGAAACTTGGAGGCCCAAATGGATATAGGGCCAGATAACCATGCCCATTTTTCAACCTACCAAACGGGTAGCGATCCAACACTGTATGCCGGCGCTTACAACACTTTTTACGGCCCGGATTATACGTCCGAGCCCAATGGGAATGGGGATCGGCCCATCCTTGCCCTTTATAATAATACTTACACTTCTCTTGACTTTTATAATGGACAAAATAATATCTATGTCGACCCAATTCTTGGAA
>JAKAIL010000304.1 GCA_021825235.1 Bacteroidota bacterium
GTATGATTATCGGCAAGGGTTGCAATGAGGAAAATGTTGTGTTTGCAAAGGAGAGTGTGGTGATGGTATCAGGCTCACAGCCGGTGTTTTTTATTGTAATGGAGGAATCCCGTTCCTCGCAGATGGGCGTAGTGCCAACGTCGATGCTTTGCGTATTCAGCGCCGCCAGCCGGCTACCGGCAACGACCATGGCGCGAAGCGGAACCGTAGTATCTATGGTGTTACCACCGTGCGCGCCGATTGCACGCAGGTGCAGCGCGCTTGTGAGTTCTCCGGCGCTCGTGTCCCAAAAGCCGATGGTATAGCGCGCGGACTCGCCCGGCGCAAGCACCGTATCGCCGCCTGCAAGGAGCGTAAACCCGGAACCCGAATCAACCGAAGCACCGCTAAGCGCAAGCGAATCGCAACCCGTGTTGGTGAAGGTGACCACGGTATCCCCCGCCGCATTGCAGCGCGAGAACGTGCCGAGATCGAGAGCGGTATCGGAAAGCAGCAGATCGGGAGTGCCACGCTCCACGTGAATGCTGATCGCAATCGTTGTATCGAAGGATGTCGTGTCGCCTTTATCCGCGTATTTGAGGTGGGCTGGAACCTGGAGCACCGTATCACCGACGCGTAGGTCGGCGCTTCCAGTCCGACCTTCCGTGCCCGGAACAACAGCTACCCTCAGCGAGTCCAATGCACCAGCCTGGAGTTCGAGCGGCAGTTGCGGTGTACCGTTTGTTGCGAGCGGTAGCCGGAGACCCGCAGGAAGCGTGAGCGAATCGAGTTCCAGATAGCCACACGTGGTATTCGTGAAATAAATCGTTCCATTCGTGGAATCGCACATCCGAACCATTACGGAGGGCGGCCGAATCGAAAAGCTCCGCGTATCCTGAACGCCCGCACCCTGAACACGCAGGGTATCCCAATGATCACTTTCGCCATCGTTCCAGGCAATGATGATGCTGCCCCGCTCCGTATCGGCCTGAGATGGCTTGAAGAAAATTGGTATGTAAATGGTGCTATCCCTTGGGGGAACGAAACTGTGAACCGGTGAAAACGAGAAATCGGCAAAGCGCGCGCTATCGGGATGCAAGACAATGCTATCGACTCTAACCGGCTCGCAGCCATGCGCATCAAGGCTCAACGAATCTTCGACCGTTACCGGATTGCAGAGATCCTGGGCACCGAAGTCATACGTGCGCATTGTGGGAAGTTCGAGGATACCGGGATTCGGTTTAACATCGAGGGTAATGCGGAATGCCGTATCCATCACCAGCCAGTCCTCGCGGCGAATACGGCCGTGGAGAATGAAGGAATGGATCCCCGCCACTCGCGGATAAATCGCAACCCACTCCGTATTCGAAGGTTGGCCATCGCCGATATAGGAGCTATCGAATGTGGTCGAACACTCGGCAATCGTGTCGCTGCCTAAGGTATCTGGATAGATGGCTGCCGAGTCGAGAAAAACGCGCAGGCAACCACCGTTCGTTACCGTGAATGGCAAACTAACGGAATGGCATAGCTGGATATGAAGCGTATCGGGTTGTTTGGGAGCCGAAACGGAAAGCGAGGGCCAGTAATTGGCAGAAAGCGAGCCATCGCCCCCATCGGTCGTCTTCCAAATATTGTTACGCCTGTCCATTGCATACACCGTCGCACCCGTGCCAACTGCGGAGATGCTGCAGTAATCGTAAAACCCGGGCGGGCCGCCAACATTCGTCCACGTCACACCCTGATCGGTCGAGCGGATAAGGCCGCTATCCGGAACAAACTCGTCGTCACGCTGCGCATAAATTGCCCCGCAGCCGGCATATACAATAGCACCGGTTAGGCCGCCCGCCGAAATAACAGGACTCGAAAGCAAACTCCAGGTCGCGCCCCCGTCGGTGGAGTGCTCGATATGACCGGGCGGTGCACCGCCAGCAACATTCGGATCCATTGAACTATGCTCCTCGTCCGCGCAGAAATAATCGAGCGTGCGTGGAACTGCACAGGACATCCATGAACCCCGCGTTCGGCCAGTGCCCACATACCAGCCATAAGGATCGTCTCCATTCGTGGTGTAGAGCGTTCCATTGGAAGGCCCGACTACGGCATCGGTGCCGACAACGCCACCCATGTTGTTGCCCGACAAGGTGTAGGCGCTCACAAACGGCAGATAGGAGGTATTGTGCCCAGAATACCACGTATTCCCGTCGTCCGTGCTGTACCAAATCCCGGGGGCGGCTGCATAGACCGTGCCGTTCCAGTAATAAACACCGTAGAACTGGAAGCCGCCAGGATCAATTCTGCGCCACGAGTATCCGCCGTCCTCCGTTTCAAAGATCCCGGCCATTTGGACCGTCCCCGAAGATGCGGCGAAACCATGCAGCGGACTCTCGAAATACATTTGGGTGATATTTGCCGTGAAAGAAAGCAGCTTCCACGTCTTTCCACCATCCGTAGTCTTATATAAATTGCTGGACGTCGCCTGCCACCCGCCATTGAAGGCAAATCCAACACTATCGTTAACAAAATATGGCGCAACCGCCGAATTGAAGCGGCCAACAATCTGCCAATGCGAGTTCGCTTGCGCGCAGGCTTGGGAACCGGCTGCTGTGAGGAACCCAACGATGATCGGTATGGCAAATCGTTTCATACGATAGAAAAATGAACATAACCCGCGCCGAAGCGCGGGTTATGCTCATGGTGGAATTTATTTCTGAAGAACGATCATGTTGCTAAGTATTCTTCCAGCCGAGGATAGTCGAATGATATACTGGCCGCTCGGCAAGGCGCTCAGATCGAGCGATTCTGCCAGAGGACCACTCTGGGATTCAGAATGAGATGCATGATACACGACTTGCCCCAGCAGGTTGATCGCTTCGATATCATACGCCGCTCCGTCCAGCCCCTGCACGTGGAGTTCAACTTCGCCCGTCGTAGGATTTGGCGTTGCAACCATGGAAAGGTCCGAGGGTGCCGAAGTCGGACGGGTGCTGGCCTTTTGGGCGTTACAATTGATGACAAGGAAATACAGGTATGGCGGTCCACCCATCGGGTTCGCAATGATTACTTCCTGGAAGGGCACGGCAGGGTCACAGGGATCGTGGAAAATTGCTGGCCTGTACGTAATGTTATTAGGCGCTGAACCCCCTAACTGGATGGGTGGAACGGACGTCAGATCCGAGGAGAAATCTGCCGGGGAGGGGGGCGTAGTGTCACCGAGAGGCGGATATACCGTAAAAGTGGTAGACGCGATCGGGAGGTACATACATGAAGAGTTATACAGCGGGACCGAGTGTGTATCATGGAAGAACATATACGGATTTGGGTCATGGCAATGATAAACACCATAATAGTTCGAGTCCGGCAATGGGACTGTCCAGTTCGCGCCATGCTGGTCTAACACACTTTGGGTAATGGGGGCCCTGATGTTTACGACATCGATATCCGCTGCATGATTATCCGAATTATCATAATCCAAATAGCATGCCCAGAAGCCCTCGTCTGCAGACCAGTGCAGCGCCTCCAATTCCTGCGAATTGGGTCCGCGAGCTACGCTGTAAGATCG
>JAKAIL010000070.1 GCA_021825235.1 Bacteroidota bacterium
CTGGGCCTGACGTATGCACGCCAACATGATCCATAATTCCTCCAACCCTTGCTAAACCTAAAGAGTTGCTATTCCGAAAACCAACAATACTTCATGTCCAATTGAAACATCGCGTTGGCCGGGAAATCGCGCACATTGGGCTGAAGCAAGTGATAGTCCTCGTCGTAGTAGAGCACGACGTACGGCGCGTCCTGCATGGCGATATTCTCCGCTTTGGCGAAAAGCGCGAAGGATTTTGCCCGGTCCGTTTCGTCAATCGCGGAATCGAACAGCTTGTCGAATTCCGGATTGCTATAGCGCGCGGAATTTATCGTGCTCGGGCCCGTCGGCGGGATATTCTTGCCAAACATAAGATTCAGGAAGTTTTCCGGATTCGGATAATCGGCAATCCACCCGAGCCGGAAAAAGGGAGCCTTTCCATCGTCCACGCGGGGCGTGAGTTCCGAGAACGCCAGCATTTGCAGGTGGACATTCAGCCCCAGGTTTTCCTTCAATTGCGATTGAATGGCTTCCGCCACATCGGTATTGCGCCCGCCGCCCTCGTTGAAGTAGAGCGTGAGGTCGGGAATCGTTCCTCCCAGCTCCTGCTTCGCCAGCGACAGTTCATGGAGCGCGCTATCGGGATGGAAACTAAAGCCGTGAACACTATCCGCTGGATAGCCCGGCATCGAAGGAGGGACAATTCCATAATTGCCAGGCCCCGCTGCCTGCCCTTTTAGAACATAACGAATAATTTTTTTGCGGTCGATCGCAAAGGCAATCGCCCGGCGCAAATGCACGTTGCTCACCACGGAATCCCGCGTGTTAAACCCATAAAATTGCACCGCTAAGGCCGGCACATGCACCAGATGATACTTCTTCCACTTCCCTTTCAGCGCTTTGGTGACGGGATCGACCATCCCCTGGAAAAACTCGCTCGGAATGCGATACACATGGTCCAGCCGATTTGCTTCGAACTCCTGAAGTTCCACTTTATTATCGGGAATGAACGTAAAATCGAGCGAATCCAGGTAGGGAAGCCGATTTCCGGACGAATCGAACTTCCAATAGTTAGGGTTCCGCACCAACAGGCAATATTGTGCCTGCTTATAGCGAACAAACCGAAACGCGCCGGTTCCCACCGGATGAAAGACAAAATCGCGACCGTAATATTGTACTGCTTCGTGTGGGTAAATAAACGCGAATCCAACCGCGGGATAAAAGAGGAATGGTGAAAACGGCTTCGTCAGCGTTATGACCACCGTGGAATCATTCGGCGCCTGCAAGCCGGGGATACCGCCGGGTGGCAATTTATTCGAGAGGTAATATTCTTCCCCGCCTTTGATATACCGGAAATAAGGTTCCGCGCCGGTATTTGTCGTCCGGTCCAGCGCCCGCGTGAAACAATAAACGACATCCGAGGCAACAAATTTCCTACCCTTCCCGCCAGGAAAACACGGATCGTCCTGAAAATAAACGTCCGTGCGAAGATGGTACGTGTAGGTCAGCCCGCCGTTCGAAATGACCGGCATGGCCGAAAGCCCGGGAATCAGGTTCAGGTTCTCGTCGAATTCGAGCAACCGGTCGTACACATTCTCGCCAACCTGCACAGAAGTCTGGTCATTCATCTGCACCGGATCGAGGGAACGGATGTCCGCCGTCTCGTTCACATGGAACGTTCCTCCATACATCTTGCCACCCTTCCCGGGGCGCAGCGAATGTTTGATGCCAGCCTTATGGCCGCAGGAAGCCAGCAAAACAGCACACGAAAGAAAAACGAAAATCGAACGGCGTTGGATCATGGTCAGATAAATTATCCCCCTCCTATAAGAAGGAGGGGGCTTTGCTTCGTTTTAACGCCCTCCACCCGAGTTTCATTGCGAAGATAAAAAAAGGCGGGTGATTCACCCGCCTTGCTTCATGCTCTTCCCTGTCCTCTTATGGCTTGCGGTCTTTTGTAAGATCGCGATGGTCGTTGACAATATCTTTCGTATCCCTGCGTATTTCTTTCCGATCGTGTTTTAGTTCCTTCGTATCCTTGGCGATATTCCGGGCATTTGCCGCGATAGTGTGCTGGTCCTTGCCCAGGTCTTGGGAATCTGCCTTAACGTCTTTCACATCGTGCCGAATGTCTTTTCGGGCGGCAGCTTTGCTGGCGGAGGTCGTGTCGCTATGAAGCGCGGCGCGGTCATTGCGGAGATCGGTGCGGTCCTTTGCGAGTTCCTTGTGGTCGCTCCGCGTTTCCTTAATTTGCTTCACGAGCTTGGTTTCGTCCTTGTTGCGATCTAACGCGTCCTTCTTTGCTTCTTTGCGGTCAACATACCGTTCCCGTTTATCCTGGCGCAGGTCGCGCTTGTCCTGTACGGAATCCGCAGCCTGCGCGTAGGTACGGGTGACCAGGGAACCGAGCACGACTACGCCACACGCAGCGAGGAGAAGCACACGGGCCATCCTAAGCAATGATTGATAGTGTTTCATAATAGTAGTTGAATAAGATTAGAGAATAAAGTGATTTCTTAAAGTTAGCGATAATACAAAGGATGGAACCGTATGCCCCTCTCCTCGCGGCACTTCGGTCCTCCAATTTCGGCGGGCCTTAATGCCTCTTGCTATGGTAAGAGGCGCGGGACGAACGAAGGTTTAAGGGCCAATGATGAAAAAGTTATAAGGCGCTCCATGCGCGTTCCGTTAGGGGCGCATGGTGGTCCGTGGCGGCGCGGTTCCCTCGCGGTGTGGCCCATGCTCTTAGCTGGGGCCTGGCTGGGGCACGCTGAAGCATGCCCTACACCACTCCGGCTAAGGCGCAACGCCGCACCAGGCCCTGCCGCGATGGCGGAGAATGAATCCCGCGAAACCCGCGATCCCAATAATCATGGCCGGAGGTTTACCGTAGCGAGCGAAGGGTGGGAAGGTGGACGCGCACAAGCAACCGAGCACTCGCCACCGAAGCCGCGCACAAAATACCGTCACGAGAAGAAAGCGTTGCGTTAGGAACCTCATTCGATTAGCGATAGCGATAATTTGAAACGCTGGCGAACGCGCGCTCGGTTCGCGGCAATGGCGAGGTTTCTCCCATCCCGCGCGCGGGAGGGGAATTTATTTTACATGATCGATGGGTCCGGCGAATGAGAGGCCGCTGCCAGCGGCAAGGGCGAACGTTTCCACTTTTGCGGCGTTAATTTTCTATATGGATGACCCGCGTATAATAGAGCTGCTCACGGAAATGGTGCATGAGCAGAAACAGACGAACGCCCGCTTGGACAGGCTGGAGGTGCGGATCGAGCACCTCGAAGAACATCAGCAAACGACCAACCTGAAACTACAGGAACTTACGCTCTCCAACGTTCGGCTGCCGATGAATTTCACAAGTTCGGTCAATACGGGGAACGAATTATGCGCCTCGAATCCGCCGTCTTTCACTAACGTTCCATAGCACGCGGAGCGGCTGCGCCCCCGCCGCTGAAGCCGCGCACAAAAATAGAGTCAGCAGAAAAAGTGTTGCAAATACCAATGAAGCAAAAAGATATCGATGAACTGCTCGAAAGCGTGAAAGAGGGCATCTTGCGGGGTGCGCAAAAGCCTTCCCGCTCCTTCGGGTTTGCGACGAGGGTAAAGGAGTTGCGCATGAAGCTCGGAATGCTCGCAGGAATCCTGGGCGATGTTGCCGGGCATTTGAAGCTCACAAAAGAGGAATTAGTCAGGGAACTCGCGCTTTGATTTGCGTTCCACCAACCAGAGCCGCTCTCGCCAATTGCCGTCTGGCACGAGCGGGAACTCGCAAAAGCGGCATAACGCCGGGCGCGTTGCCCGTTACCGAAGCGCAAATCGAATCGCCGCGCCCGGGCGAACGCTGGCACATTCGCACGCTGGAGAACACGCCAGCGTAATGCTCTGAAATTCGAGGCGTGGCACGCCCGCCATATCGGCGGGGGGAAGCGTAGGAAGTTCCGCCGCCGCGCAAGTGGCTGCCCGCCGTGGCGGGTGCAGGCAGCACGAACTGGCCGCGCTGCCGGTCTGTTATAATTTTTGTCTGCGACTCCGAGCGCGTGTTCGTTCCGGAACACCTACACGCTCTCCCATCACTACTCATAAAGAGAACGAGGGTACCATGCAAGCTTTGATTATCCACCTCAGTGATATTCACATTTCCGAGGCGAGCGATGAAATCTTGAAAAGAACAGAGAGAATAACCGATGCGATTGGTGCGTTGCCAATTCGACCAGAGACGTGTGTGCTTCTTGTTTCCGGCGATATCGCAGCCACCGGCAATGAGAACGAATTCTACCTGGCGCACTCTTTTCTCGAAACCGTAAAAGATAATCTATCAAGGCGATGGAAGGGAAGCTCCCGTATTGAGGTGGTTGCGGTGCCTGGCAACCACGATTGCAAATTTACAGGCCCGCTTGGCGCACGCAAAACACTCATTGATGCCATGAACGAGAAAGGCGTATGCGAACCGGACCAATCTATCATTGACGCATGCACAGCGGTTCAGGAACCATTTTTCAATTTTTTGGCGAGTCTTCCTACAAAGCCCGTATCCGAGTCAAGAATTTATTACGAGTATCTCGTTCCCGTGGGTAACGAAACCATTTCAATTCGATGCTTCAACACGGCTTGGGTCTCAGTCCTGCATGAGACGCAACCGGGACGCATTCTCCTCCCTCATCCCACTAACGTATTCGATCTGGACTCAAAAGTGGCGATTTCCGTCCTGCACCATCCGCTGAATTGGTTTCACAAAGACACGCGACGGGAGACTGAGAAAATGCTTCGCGACATCTCGGACGTCGTGTTGACCGGGCACGAACATGTTCCAGACGATTCGGTCCGAATCGGTCACGGTGGCGATGTAACATTCACGCTCGAAGGTGGGTGTCTGCAGGATCCAAAGGATGCAAAAGTTAGCGAATTTGCGGTTTTGCTTCTCGACCTTGAGGGTGTGCCGAAGCAGAAACTCATCAGATTTGAGTGGAGAAATGATATCTACGTACAGATGGCTGGAGACTGGGAACCCATGATATCAAACCCTCGTCGTACACGGACAGAAACCGAAATCGCTCCAGCGATGCAAGAGAGCCTTGACGATCTCGGAATGATAGTTTCGCATCCTGCCAAGGATCCACTAAGACTTCAGGACATATTCGTCTATCCCGACATTCGAAAGATCTCGATGGACGACAAGGACGATCTACTTATCAAGAATGATCACCTGATCGACGAGTTGCTTTCTCTTCCAATTTCCTTGATATCAGGTATCGAGCTTTCCGGAAAAACGAGCCTCGCGAAAATGTTGTTTCGAGACTTGCACCTTCGGCATTTCGTTCCAATTCTTCTCGAAGGGGAGTCGATCAAAGTCTTGAGGGACGATCACGCGCTGGATCAAGTCTTTACGGCCTTTCGTCGGCAATACTCCAATACTGATGCGGATCACCTCCGACAGAGAGTGAAGAAGCAGCATAGGGTGCTTATAATCGACAATTTTGATCGAGCGAGAGCCCGAATCAAGAAAGCAAATTGGACTAAGTTCGTTCAATTGCTCTCAGAGTTCTTCGGCAATCTCATCATTCTCACAAACGAGATCGTTCAAGACTTCGAGGATATGGTTACCGGGCCGGTCCTCGATGAGGTGGGAATACGGGTGCAGCGGTACCGGATGCTGGGATTCAGTGGCACACACCGCGATGCACTCGTCAAAAAGTGGCTCGGGCTATATGGAGATGATCTGAGTGATGGCGACTATGCTGAGAAGATGGCTCTTATTGAGCGGCTTCTTGACTCCATGGTTAGCACCCAGTTCCTTCCGCCGTACCCCTATTACATTCTTCCCCTTATTCAAACCGCCGACGGAACTTCTGCAAACATGACTCGAGCTGCGTCACAGGCATATTTCGCAGAGGCTCTTATAAAAATCTCGCTCACCCGCCCAGAACTTGAAGTTGATCCCGATACTTGCGAGGGTGCATTAATGTGGCTAGCCTACGCGCTCTTCATACGTCGTCGAACCAAAATCTCACAGGCGGAATTCGAACAAATTCACGCTGGGTACCAGAAGGAATACTTGCGAGGGGAAGTCAAGTTCGAAAGGCTAAAGAGCTCCGCAATTCAGGCCAAGTTGATTCGGGAGCAAGACGGGTACTTCTCTTTCCGGTATAAACACATCTATCATTATTTTTGTGCAAGCTACTTTGACAAAAACATCGACGATCCCGAAATCCGTGGGTGGATTACTACGATGAGCCACAGCCTCTATCGCGATGAATATGCAAGTATTATGCTGTTCTTGGCGTATCTGACGTCGTCTTCATTCGTGGTTCAGGAAATGATTGGTCGAGCCCAAGAATTTTACTCTGGTACAACCCCCTCTGCTCTCGGAGATGATGTCGTTTTTTTAAACCAGTTCTCGGAAAATTCAGACAACAAAGACTTTACACTAGAGGATATTGAAGAGGTGCGTGAAAAACGCCTAGAAAAGAGCCGCAATGAAACGGTACCAGAGTCCGGGTATAGCCCAGACGCAGCATATGAAGAGCCGTTTGACCAGATCATGTCGCCATTCCATGGCTCTTTGAAGATGGTTCAAATCCTGGGGCAAGTGTTAAAGAATCGGGCCGGAACCACGAAGCGTGAGAAAAAACTGGAAGTAGCCCGTGAGTGTCATTTGCTCGGTCTACGAATACTCGGTAACATATTCGACCTCGTAAAAGGCGACGAAGAGGGTCTTGTTTTGGATATTGCTGCACGCTTATTTGATGACAAGGTTATCCAAGCCCTACCTGAGCGTGAACGCGTTGCAGCTCAACTTGCTTCAGATTCCCGGAAGATTGCCCGTTCCCTTTTTACAGGCGCGTCGTTCGGGATCATTAAGCGCGTCGCGTTTTCACTTGGCTCGCCTAACCTACTCGAAACGCATAAAATAATCGTAGAAGAATCGCCAACTCCAGCTATGCGACTGATCTTCACTGCAATGTCGCTTGAGCAGTCAAGGTTGAATTCTCAAGAAACAATCGAAACATCCGTGGAATTGGAAAAAAGGCCTTTTGCTTCTGCGCTACTCAGGCTCTTAGTAATGGAACACTTTTATCTGTATCCTTCGGACATAGGCACTCGCCAAAAAGTGTGTACTGCCCTCGGCATTAAATTAGTTCAAGGGACTGACCCTCGCCGCAAGTTATTGAATTAAGGGAACTCTGATTAACTTCGCTGTGTAGTGGCGCGAGCGGTGGCGTGCGTCTTCAGCTCTATCGTTCCGTTCCCGGCTGGCGTTCGGTGGACCTTGCGAAAGCGAGCGGCAGGATTTGGTCGCGGCGAAGCGGGAGCTGGGCGTAGGTTCTGCCCTCATCCCACTTCCGCAATCGCCTTCCTCCTCCTCCCGCTCCAGTTCCCACGCAGGCTGGCGCAGCGGCAGGGGAGGCCGTAGGCCGGTTCGGCGGTGGCGCGAGACTTAATTTTTCAAAGCGCTGGCGGAGTCCAGGGATTCAACGAAGGTGCGCAGGGCTTGGGTGGCTCCTGCCCGGTCCCGCGCCGAGAGTTCCCCACTTTTTTTCTCGACCAGTGAACGCGAAAGTGTTGCGAGCTTGCCCAAGCTGATCGTAGATGGAAAAAGCAGTTTGCTCGACTTCCAATCCTGCATAGCCCAATCGGTGGCAGATTCGCGCGGTTTACTCGTGATTCGGGCAAGCACAACATCGTCTTCCAGGTCGTGCGCCAGCACGAGCGCGGGGCGTCGTTTCGATTTGGACCAATCCGAAAACGGGAAGTCCACGATGACAATATCGCCGTACTCGTAGCGCATCAATAGTTATCGTAGGCGGCATCCTGTTCGGAGTAACCGCGGAGGAACTCGCGGGCGGCAAGTTCCTTCCACGCCCGGTCATCCTCGCCTTCCTCGGCCGGCAGCACGACGACGTCCACTTTTTTCCCGACCGGAAACGGGAGTGCGAGCACAATCTTTCCCTCCGGATTAATTACCGCTTCGGCATGATAGGGTTGCATATCGAGAGCCAACAGGCGAGGTGAAGGCAAAAGTTCTGTGGTCAAGCAAGCTGGCGATGCGGCCGATGAGGCCGCTCGTTTCAACTCACCCTTCGGCTCCCGTGGGGCGCATTCGAGAAATGCAGCGGCAGGATTTGGTCGCGGGTGAGCGGGAGTTGCGCGTAGGTTTTCCCTTCATCGTCGGAGAACTCGACTTCGTAGGTATCGTGCCCAAGCACTTCCACGATGGTTCCCACCTGTCCCGCCAGCAGGTTCTTCTGCGGCAACGGCTCCGTGAGCGCCACGACATCGAGGAGCGATATGGATGGGATTAGAATCAGCATTATAAAATATAACAACCGGTGAATCGCGGAAAAGTTTCTTCTTGCAGGATAATCCAGGCGCTCCGAACGGTGACATCGCGGTCGAGTCCCACGAGGGTAAAATCGAGTTGGTACCGAGAGCCAAACACATCACGCCCCGTCAATATTGCCTCGTTGGACGCTGCTGCCTTGAAAAGCTGCTGGCGTAGCCATTCGGCATCATCCCGTCCGATGCCGAGCGCGGCGCGAAAGACGCGAGCCTTATGCTTTCCTCTGTCGTGCGTCGGATCGAGCAGATAATCCCGTATTTTACGGAGGTCAACAACGGCGTGCTCGGCATTCGGCAACTTGCTCATCGGACAAAATTACGGCGCTAATTCAGTTCCAGCTTCGGAATGCAAATAAATTTCATTCTCAACCCTGCATCATCCCCACCTCCGCAATAGCGATCCACCTCCGCCCACTCCAGTTCCCGTGCCGACTGGCGAAGCAGCCGGTGCCTCCACTCGTTTCAATTCACCCTTCGGCTCTCGTGCGGCGCATTCGAGAAATGCAGCGGCAGGATTTGGCCGCGGTGGAGGGTTTTATCCCTTTATTTCGTTCCTCAACCCCTCGCGGAAAATTTGGCGGGCCAGAAGGGTGTAGGGCACATCGCGGTCGCGCGCGAGTTCCCGCAGGCGGTTATAGGCCGATTTCGGGAGGGAGATGGGAAGCGTAACATCGCTCCGCCGTTTCACGAGCGGCGCCCGCAGGACTTTGGCTTTGCTCCAATCGACATACTCGGAGGAACCATGCGAGAGCCAAAACTCCGCTTCTTCCTCTTCCGATCTAAACTTCGGAATCTTCTTTAGTGCTTTCTTCATAAAACGTGCGTTCCTTCCGGTCATGGGCCGCGCGGAAATTACGCGGACCTTTGACTGCCTCGGTGTAAATACGACGAACAGCATTTTTCCCGCATCGGTTTTGCCCATTGCGATAAAGCGCTCTTCAAACTTCGAATGCTTCAGGTCGTCCAGGAATAGCAATGGAATGTTCGAAAAAACCTGCTCGCATTCCTCGATGGTTACTCCGTGTTTGCGACGGCTTTTATCCGAGTTGCCCTCGTCCCAATCGAACCC
This sequence comes from Bacteroidota bacterium, assembly GCA_021825235.1. Lineage (GTDB taxonomy): Bacteria > Bacteroidota > Ignavibacteria > Palsa-1295 > Palsa-1295 > PALSA-1295. Next base: position 9,395 of record JAKAIL010000070.1, read on the forward strand.
GTCGAATTCCCCCGACCATGCCATAGGGCAAAATTACGAAATTTCCGGCTGAACGGGCGGTCTGCTTCCTCTTTTCCTTTCGTTCCTAACCGCCTCCGCGGAAGTTTGGCGGGCCAGAAGGGTGCAGGGGACATCGCATTCACCCACTCCAGTTCGCGTGCTGGCTTGTGCAGCGGCCGATGAGGGCGTAGATCCGCTTGGCAAGCATATACCTTACGGCGCGCTGGAACTTCCTCTGCAAACGTGCAATTTACTGTTACATGTACGCTATTCCTGTAACGATCGATCACGGAATTGTCCGGCTTCCGCCGGATACGAAGCTTCCGCAGGAAGCACGCACCGCCGTTCTTCTTCTCGGTTCGGAGATTCATGGCAATGAAGATATCGATTCCCTCGAATTCGATCTTGCCATGCTGCGCGCTAACCCCGCGCTCGAATTTCTCGCTTCGGAACCGGATTTGTACTCCATAGCGGATGTAAAGCCAGAGAATCGCAACCCCTTTTACCGCGAACCGTGAACCGGGCGACATCATCCTTGCAACGTTTCCTTATCCCACGCTCGAAGGCCACAAAGCGCGTCCCTGCCTCGTGCTGGCGGAATGTGCCGTGCCCGAAGACTATATCGTAGCATACATTAGCTCTTCCGGGTTCGCGGCATCGCTTCCGAACAGCGTGAAAATAGAACAAGGAATCCACGGGACCGGCCTGAAGGTAACCTCATTTCTAAGAATCGACAAACTCTACACGCTTCACCGAAGTGTCATACTTGGAAAGATTGGAGAATTGCCAAGGTCGATACGAAGCGAGGTCAAATCTCAATTAGGTAAGCTGTTCGAGTCTCTCTGAGATAGTGTGGCTTGCGACGCGCTCCGTCAATCCCGCTTCCGCAATCGCCTTCCTCCGCCGCCCGCTCCAGTTCCCGTGCAGGCTGGCGAAGAGGCCTACGGAGAACGTTGAACCGCACTGGCATTTTTGCCGCGCCCTTCCTGTTGGTATAGCATGGACTGGCATGACTACATCCATTCGGACCCGGAGATTTTGGGCGGCAAGCCGGTGGTAAAAGGCACGCGACTCTCCGTGGATTTTATCCTCTCGCTCCTGGCCGGCGGCTGGCAGGAGTCCCAGCTTTTCGAGAGCTATCCTCATCTCACCCCGGAATCGCTCCGTGCGATTTTTGCCTACGCTTCGGAAAGCGTTCAGGACGAACGTTACGTGCAAGTTCAGTGAGCGATGCCAACCATGGTGTTCGTTGCGGATGAAAACTTCCCGCTTCCCAGCGTCCGTGCACTCCGCCGCTTAGGACATGATGTCCTTTCGATCCAGGAATCGTTCTCAGGCCTTTCGGATCGCGAGGTTTTGCGGCTTGCAGTTCGCGAGCAAAGAATTCTGCTCACCTTCGACCGAGATTTTGGCGAGCGCATTTTTAAGTTGCATGAATCAGCGCCGCCCGGCGTAGTATTGCTTCGGTTTCGCCCGTCGGGCCCATTGGAACCGGCGGAATTGCTGGCACCAGTGCTGAACTCCGCTACGCTGCTCGGCCAGTTTACGGTCGTCACGCGCCAGGAACTTCGCCAACGGACTCTTCCCCGGAGCCAGGGCTAATGCGGCCAAGGGAGTTGGGCGCAGATTCTATGGTCATCTCCGGTTCCGCAACGCCTTTCTTTACTGAAAACCTTCACACTCTACGAAACGCCTCCGCCGGCACTTCCCTGATCTCCGCGATGCGGCGGAGGGCATTGGCGGAAAGCTTCCCTTTTGCGGTGGCAAGATTTTCGAGGATATGCTCGCGGGTTTTCGTCCGCTCCAGTTCCCGCGGATGCTGGCGAAGAGGCTAATTATTTCAATTCGCTCCGGGGCGCTCGTGCGGCGCATTAGAGAAATGGAGCGGAAGAATTTGGCCAGGGATGCCGCGATTTTGCGCGGGAACTAATAATGGGCCTGTGGATAAAAATGCCGGTCCGGGGCCGTGCCGCCGGAATTTTTGCGCTCAGAGTACGAAATCGACAGAAGAAGTTATCCACAATGCGATGTGGAAGAAAGACATTTCCAGTGGAACAGCGATGGCGCTGGAACTATTATTTGGACCGAAAACGCTCGCACCACTTCGCGAATTCGGACATGAAGGTGGTTAGAATCTTTATGGTCGGCTCGTCCGTTAGCTTTCCATCAGAATTGAATTTCTTTTGGGCACCTACGATTACAATCTCGGGCTTGTTCATAGGAAACATATTCACGAAGACACAGGATTGGCGGAAATGATATTGTGCCTTCGCTCCTCCGCCCATGCCGGTGGAGGCGCTCATAACACCGCACGGCTTGCCATTGAAGGGATTGTCCTTTGGCGGCCTGGATGCCCAATCTATGGCGTTTTTGAGCATTCCGGGCATGGAATAGTTGTACTCCGGCGTGGCGATAAGCAGCCCGTCGGCGGAACGAATCTGGTCCTTGAAACGGGCAACCGGCGCCGGCGCCCCGGCATCCTCGACATCCTGATTATATGGCGGAAAATCGCCGATTTCGGCAATTTCGAAGGACATTCCCGGCGGAGCAACCTCGATCGCCGCGTTCAGCAACATACGGTTATAGGAACCTTTTCGGAGGCTTCCAACGATCGCCAGAACCTGGATTTCGCGGATTGGATGGATTTTCTGGATTACTTCGGGCATTCCTTAAACTATAATTTATAAGTGATTGATTTTACGTGTCTTATAGATACGGAGAAAGTGTTTTGGGAATTATTGCAGATTAAGAATCCTGAAAATCCATCCAATCCGAAGCCGATGAGCAATCCTCCAGGTTCAGGAAAGGTCGAACAGCAAAAACTCCGCCTCGCCATTTTCCGGCCCCGCAATGCTGATATGCGGCTCATTTTCGAGGGAAATGCTGTCTCCATGCTGGAGCGGAATATCGTTAACGGTAACTTTTCCACGGGCGACCTGCAAAAATCCGGCCCGGCCTTCGATAAAATGGTGCGTAATTACGCCGCCATCGGAGACAATACTGGCGTAAACCGTGGCATCCTGATGGATCATCAGGCTGTCGTTTTGGCCATCGTGGGAGGCAATTCGGCACAGCGTATTGTGCTTATCCTGATCGTGGAAGGTGCGCTGCTCGTAGCTCGGCTTGAGGCTCGTCCGCGACGGAAAAAGCCAAATTTGAAGCAAATGGACCAGTTTTGCCGGCGATGGATTGTATTCGCTGTGGACGATTCCGGTTCCCGCGGTCATGCGCTGAACGTCCCCGGCGCTGATAATTCCGGAATTGCCCATGGAGTCCTCATGCTTCAGTTCTCCGGAAAGAATGTAGGTGAGGATCTCCATATCGCGGTGCGGGTGCATTCCGAAGCCCTTCCCCGCAGCAACACGGTCCTCGTTTATTACGCGTAGCGCGTGAAATTGCGTATTTGCGGGATCGTAATAGTCCGCAAAGGAAAAAGTATGATACGTGTCAAGCCAGCCGTGGTTAAAATGGCCCCGATCGTTAGATGGACGTTTGGTGAGCATTTCTTTTTTTCTCCATAAAAAAATAAACCCTTCCTCGTTGCAGGAAGGGCGGGAGATGATGCTCCTGAGGTAGGACTTGAACCTACGACCCTCTGATTAACAGTCAGATGCTCTAACCAACTGAGCTACTCAGGAATGCGATGGTGCAAGCGTTCGCTTGCATCGGGACGCCCGAAAACGAGTGGCTTGGGCGCGAGGTTCCAGTTAGGATGGCTAAAGTTTGTCCGATTATAGCGAATATTTTTTGCGCTTTCTCCAAAGGGTCGCGCTATCGATCTTCAGCACTCGTGCCGCTTCTTCGAGGCTCGAGGTACGGCTAATCACTTGCGCAATATAATCGCGCTCCACTTCTTCGAGCGAACGCAGAGGAAGAGTGCCATTCGAAGAAATATTCGGATACTCCAGTATTTCCTGGTTCGAAGTACCAATATGAGCTGGCAAATCTTCGAGTTCGATACTTCGGCGCGAGCCGGCAAGAATCGCGGCACGGAGGATCGTATTCTCTAATTCTCGAACATTTCCGCGCCATTCGTAGGATAAAAGCGCATGCTGAACCTCCGTGGAAAGTTCTAATCGCACATCTTTCGTGGTAGCCATGACAAAGTATTCGGCCAGAGAGAGTATATCTTCCCGCCGCAGCCGGAGTGGAGGAATCAGTAAACGAACCCCGCACAGGCGATAAAAGAGATCTTCCCGGAACTCCCCTTCCTTGATTGCATCCTCCAAATCGCGGTTCGTAGCCGCAATAATTCGCACATCGGCAAAGCGCGTTTCATTTTCTCCAACACGCTGGAATTCCCGATTTTGGAGAAACCGAAGCAATTTCGCCTGCATGGCCGGCGGAATTTCGCCAATTTCATCCAGGAACAGTGTGCCGCCATTTGCGGCTTCGACGCGGCCAATGCGGTCCCGGAGTGCTCCGGTAAAGGCACCTTTCACATGGCCAAATAACTCCGATTCGATAAGCTCCGCCGAAAGTGCGGCGCAATTTAGTTTTACAATAGGTGCCGTCCTCCGGTCGCTCTGCTTGTGGATATAATCGGCAACGAGTTCCTTACCGGTACCGGTCTCTCCTTCGATCAAAACGGTGAGCTGGGAGCTGGCTACCCGCTCCGCCATCCGAAGCACGCCAATGTAAACGGGATTATTGGTTATGATTTCGCTTCTCGCATGAGAGTTGGATTGGATGGCGTGCGATTTCACCACTCGCTCCACAAATTCGGCGAGTTCGCGAAGCTCGAACGGCTTTTGAAGATAGTCGTAGGCACCCAGCTTCATGGCGGCAACGGCCGTATCCACCGTACCGTGGGCGGTTATAATGACCACGGTCAGGTCCGGCATGCGGCGGTGCAATTCCTGCATGAGCGTAATACCATTCATCGGGAACATCATGAGATCTATGAAGGCCACATCGTACTGCTTCTCACCAAGCAGATCTTTGTCTATCTCGCGAAGCGCAGCTTCCGCATCCTGAAAGGCGGCGACCTCATATCCCAGCGCCGTAAGCCCAATAGACATCGTTTTAACGATATGGGGCTCGTCATCAACAATGAGCAACCGTCCGTTCATGCCACTCCCTCCAGCTTCGGGACCCGTTCGACATGGAACGTAACGCGGAACCGGCTTCCCTTGCCCACTTTGCTTTCCAACTCTACAAGCCCGTTATAACGAGCAGCAATTTCTCGAACAATGGCAAGACCGAGGCCAACGGAGCCCGGGGTGCTCAAATCACGGTGCTTAATTTGCACGAATTTCTCGAATATGCGCTCCTGATCCTCCGCGGCAATACCGATGCCCGTGTCCTGGACCGCGAGCGTAAGCTCCTGGGGCGATTCCTTCCATTCGGTCACAACCGTCACGGTTCCGCCGGGTGGGGTATATTTTAGCGCATTGGAAAGCAAATTCGAAAGGACGCTGGTAAAATGCTCGTGTGAAATCCGGTAGTCGCCTTCGACCACGGAAGCTGCTTTCAACGTTATTCCTCGTTCCTGGTAGAGCGGCGACATCGAGCGCAGTAGTTCTTCCACCACCTCCCGAACATTCGTCTCCTCTTCCGTACCCTTCGAGGAATCGACCACACTTTCGAGCCGGGAGAGGGTGAGCAAATCGCGAATGAGCTTAGCCAGCCGCCGCGCATCCGTCTTCGAAGAGCCAATGATATCATGCTGCTCCTGATTGAGTTTACCAACTAACTCATCGCCCAAAATATCGAGCGACATCGTCATCGAAGTGAGCGGCGTGCGGAACTCATGCGATACTTTTGCGATGAAGTCCGACTTCATTTGGTCCAATTCCTTGAAGTGTGTAATATCGGTAAAGAGAAGCAACACGCCAGCTACGGGCTCCGTCCCCGATGCGCCCGGAGCAGCCTCGGCAAGGATTCGGGCTACGCGAATCCTATAATGCCGCGTTCGACCATGAAGCGGTACTGAAACAATAGGCGGAACGGCGTCCTCGCCATCGGATGGTGTACGTGTTAACGATTTTGCGGCCAGTTCGAGCGCGCGTTCCACATCCCTGCGAACTTGCCGGTCATAGAATAACTGGCTCAGGGGCTGACCAAGCGCGATTGCCGGGTGCGCACCCGTCAATTCTTCCGCAGCTCGATTCAGGTGCAATAATCGGCCATTGGCATCGAAGAGTAAGAGCGGATCGTCGATTGATTCGATGATCGCTTCCGACTTTTGCTTCTCGCGAACGATCTCATTCACATTCATTGCTTCGAATTCCCGCAAGCGTTCGGTCAGGCGGTTGAATTCGAATCCCAGATCGGCGATTTCATCCGCCCCATGAATGGGAATGCGAGTATCGAGATGCCCACCGCGCAGCTCCTTCACGCTGTCCGTCAGTTCTCGAAGCGGTTGAATTGTCCGCCGCGCGATGATGTAGCTCCCCACAAATCCGACCCCAAGTGCAAGCGCCGTGACGAAGATAACTCCCAAAATCGAATCCTTCGCACGTGATTTAGATATGATCTTCGCACGTTCAAAGGAGCTGAAGTTCAATTCCTGAAGCGCAACATTCCTCGCACGGATCAAGTCCACCTCGTGCTCCAGCGTATCTTCATAGAACTTGCGTGCAGTGGCTGGATGGTGCAACGCGAGGCCATAGAAATAATCCAGGTGGGTACGGTAATGGTCCCAGCGCGCTTCAATTTCATTAAGGAGGGTGGAGGAGGAATCCTGCGGGGCACTGGCCGCCCACGCGCTTTGCAGCGCATAATTGAAATGGGCGGGTTCTTCCGCCAGTACCGGACCGGCGTCCGATGTATCGCCGGTGAGCATTCCAAGTTCGGCCTCATCAATGCGAACGAGGCTTTCATACATGCTGGTATTGGCGAGACTCTGCTCGGCACTCCGCTCGACTTCCCCGCTCGTGGCATCCGCGAGCGATGCCAGCTAGTATATTACATAGCGCCCCAAT